>DASWAB010000180.1:0-3440 GCA_036391375.1 Nitrospirota bacterium | reverse complement strand
GATGTATGACGAAAAAACAACGCGCGATCGACATTGATCGATCAATAAGGAGAATCAGACATGAAGAAAGATATTCTTGACCATATCGCGCGAGGAGTGGCGTTGGGGGCCATCGCATGGTTCGGATTGAGGGGCGTTCTTCCGGACATCAGCGCGGCAGGCGACCTGGCGGCGCTGCTTGCCGCAGCAGTTTTAGGGATCGTGGGTTACGCGATCGGGTCGTTTACCTATCGCTGTACCTATCGCTGCGACTCAACGTGCGAACCAAGGTACTGCCGCGCAATGTAACGGAGCACACACGCATGGGAAGTCGTGAGGGACCGATGCACGGTTTCTGATACAACGAATATCAGATGCTGACGAAACAGGAGAGGAGCGGTCGCTATGCGAAAGCTTGATGGTGTTCAACCTGGTGACGCTTGCCTACGAACCGGCGAAGTAGCCGCTACGCCCTCGTTTGTCGGGTAGACGAAGCTGGTCTTTTCTTCCTTCGTCTTTATGGGCCGCACCTCGACCCTCGCCGTCGTTCCGAATTCGAATTCAGGGTTCCCTTTCGCAATCGCGATTGCATCGTTGATGTCCTCCGCGAGGATGTGATAGTAGCCGACGATCACTTCCTTCGCCTCGTTGAACGGGCCCTCTGACCAGGCGTCCTTTCGGCCGGAGATCATCCGGCCTTCCCGTGCCATCGGCTGAGCCGATATCAATTTCCCCGTCTTCTTCAAACTGTTGATATAGACCTCGCAGCTCTTCAGAAACTGTTCGCTCTTTTCCGGCGGCCATGCCGCCTGGTGGTCGATCTGGTTTCGGATGAGGAGCATAAACTCTTTCATAGGCGCCTCCTTCCTGATTCAAGTGTAGCACGTCTGCCCTTTCCTGCGTTTTTGTTCTTGCCTTTCCTTCCTATCCCCCATTCCCCGGAAAGTTCTATAATATGTTTATGAAGTCCATCAGGGAGAGGAGGTCATGCCCATGTGCAGAAATATCAAGCCCCTCTTCAACTTCGATCCGCCGGCGACGGACGAAGAAATCCGCGCGGCAGCGCTCCAGTTTGTGAGAAAGGTGAGCGGCTTCAACAAGCCGTCGATGGCGAACGAGTCCGCGTTCAATGCGGCGGTTCAGGGTGTGACGGCGGCCTCCAAAAAAATGCTCGGAAAGCTCAAGACCGCCGCGCAGCCGAGGAACCGCGAAGAGATGGCCGCCCGCGCGCTGGAACGCGCCGCCAAGCGGTTTCCCCGAGCATCGGTCCGGGGCGTAAAAAAAATTCCTTAACCCCGGAGCCGCACAGGACATGAAGGAAAGTCCGTGGCATGGCGTTGCCGGAGGCTTGTTCACCTGGTCTGCTCCGCGGATGCATATCGTTCTGATGGCCGGCATGACGCCCATGCGCATGCTTGCGCGATCAAGGCCGGAGAAAAAAGCTTCTCCGGCCTTTTTGTCTTGACGCGGATCGAGCGTTCAATCGCCCCGGCTCCTACGCCGCCTTGCGGGCTTCTGCCTCCTTTCGAATGTACTTCATCTCCATCATCTTTTCTTCCTTCTTGCCTCGGGGGGTGAGGTACATCGCGAATTCCACGGTATCGTCATCTTTGATCTTCGTTTCCGTGCGCCAGACGGCAGGGCCCCGGACCGGATCGTCGAAGCGGCATTCCTGGGTGATGGTCTTGCCGTCCCTGCCTGCGACGCCTTCGAATTTGAAGATCCCGGTGCTCATCGAATCGATCCAGGTCGTCTCATATTTTTTCGTATGGTTGTTGTACCCCGTGATGCTGATGCCGGTGAACGGAGCGCCCATCATATCCCCGCTGTACTCCTCACGCAGGTAATGCCCGTTCAGGATCATCTTCCGTTCGCAGGCGCCGACTGATTCCATCGGAGGCGTGTCCGGATCGGTCCAGTTCTTGTTTTTGGACGTCCAGCTCCCCTCCAGCTTTGCCAGCAGTTTATGGGGCTCGCCAGGAGTCCCCACTTTCTTGTATATTTCCATCATCTTCTGCATGTCTATTTTTTCTTCCCGTTTTGCCATGGCAATTCTCCTTTTTCGATCGAACAGTGAACTCTCTTCTAAGTTAAAGAAAGCGCAACTCTCTTACGATGTCAATAGGCTAAATGTATTACGAAGGGTAAACTTGACTTAGTCTGCCGCCTGATCTATTGTCTTTGGAAAACAGGCAAAATCTGCGGGCGAAATTTTTTTGGTTTTTTTACTAACAAGGCTTGCATTTGGCGGAAAAATCGGACATAATAATACTATAGGCTCAATTATTTTAAAATCATATGTTAAGGTATCTATCTAATAAATAAATATTTTTTACGCCAAGACGTCATCGGTGAGGCAGCGTGGCATGTTTCTGAATCGTTCTGGCAGAGCGGCCCGGCGTTGCCTGGGCCGGCCTGAAGGGAGGCATGTAATGAAGAATGCACTAAGAAATGTGGGCCGGGCAATGGGCGTCATGCTGTTTCTGGCCGCGCTCGGGTCGCTCGCGGGCTGCGCTGTCCACAAGCCTTTCGAGCTCTTCGACGACAAAGCCATGATCAAGAGCGGTACGATTGCGGTCATCCGCGCCGACGGCTCCGAGGCGACGTCGCGGCTGGCTGAGGCGCTCACCAAGGAGCTCAGGGAGCGGAGCACATTCAAGGTTTTCAGCCAGGCAAAGATAGGCCTCCGTCTCGGGAAATATCCCGTTGTCCTCAAGAAAAGGCAGCCCGAGACCCCTGAGAAGCCGGTCTGGCTCGGCAATGCGGAGAAGGCCAAAGTGGACGCCATGCAGGCGCAGCTCAAGGCGAAGTTCCTCCTCGTGGTCTGGACAGAACTCTCCCGGCCCAGCGCCTCGGCGCCCTACGACGTGAAGATGGACGCCAACGTGGTGGAATACCCGAAGGGTCTGGTAATCGGTTACTCGCACCTCTCCGGCAGCAGCAGCTCGACGAAAGGCGATGACGTCAACCCTCTCATGAAAGATTCCGCGGCTAAGATGGCCGGCGCGTTCATCGGCGCCGCAAAGGCGGAGAAGCCGGGCAAAAAGGACCGCTCCGGGTCAGATTTGAATCAGTAGGTTTGCAGCGAGCGAGCCCCGCTCAGAGGAGAGCATATATGGGAAAGGTATTGCGCCTGCTGTTTCAAATTGCTGGGCTGGGGCTGGGTATTTACCGCATCTGGCCGGAGGCGGCGTATCTTGCCGGCGCGGCGCAGGCAGGGACGGGGCTCGTCTTTACCCGCGCGTTCGTGGCGGCCGAGCGTATCCTCCTCTCATTCTCGCTTGTGCTGTTGCCTTTTATGCAGCCCCTGAAGGAAGTACTGGGAAGCTGGTGCCACAGCGCCTTGACGGCGCTTGTGTTTTCCGGGCTCTGCGTCATCCTGGCGCCTGTTCTCCACGAGTCTATCATCGACGGTTATGTTTTCTTCCTCTCGAAGAACCGGCACTGGGCTTCGCTCGCCA
>DASWAB010000179.1:0-2424 GCA_036391375.1 Nitrospirota bacterium | reverse complement strand
ATAGGACCGTAACCCTCAAGGTCCATGCCGTTTGTTGCAAATGCCGCTGTTGACGCCAACACGGAAACTATACTGAGAATCAGCGCGCACAAAACCAACAAACTATTTTTCATACTCCCCCCTCTTGCCCTATATTTTAGTTTTTCAAAACTTTTGTTTTATTGGACAAAAACAGAAGGCACAACGGTATCCTATGATCTTTGCTCGGAGCGGGCTTGCTTCCTTGAAATCATGGCCGCATCATGATGGATGGAACGACTGAGTTGATAGGAATGAGAGGTTTTGCGGCCCCCCCCTCTTTGATAAAACATTATTTCATATATTGTCACGACTGTCAAGTTTTTCAATGATTTTTTTCACTTTTTAGCTTGATTTTTATTCGATTTTTGTTACAATTTTTTTAACGAATCAGTCTCCGGCGCCAAAATGATTTGCATGCACCGATATTTTTTCTCTCTTCATTTTCGCGGCAGGGCGTGCTTCGGCCTGCCTAAAGCGAGCAAACTGAAGTTGCGGCTGGATTGCTTGAGGTGAATAATCAATTTACGGAGGAGGTCGCCCTATGCCCAAGGGTAAAACCAGGAAAAAGAAACCAGCCCCCGGAAAACCTGTTAAAAAAGCAGCAAAGAAGAAACTTGCCAAAAAGAAAACCATCGGGAAAACAGCCAAAAAGAAGGCCTTAAAGAAAAAATCCGCAAAAAAAACCGTCAGGAAAAAAACAGCGGCAAAGGCCAAACCCAGGCGCGAGAGCGCTGTTCAGCCCAAACCGCTCATGGTCGAGGCCGGTCCTCCGCCCAGGACCATCCCCCCTGTCGAGGAACCCGCCCCGAATGAAGAGGCCGTGGGCACCGTGACCCATTACTACAGTCATCTCGGCGTGGCAGTGATTCAGGTGAACAAAGGGACGCTCAAAACAGGGCTTACGGTCCATATAAAAGGCCATACCACTGATTTTCTCCAGCAGGTCGACTCCATGGAGTACGAGCACCAGCATATCGACCAGGCTTCGGCAGGCCAAAGCGTCGGCGTCGCGGTAAAAGACCATGTCAGGGAGCACGATATCGTGTACCTCGTGAAATAATAATCAGAAGCATTATGAGGGCGCAGGCAGGCGCGCCTGCGCTGTCTTTTTTTCAAGGAGCCTCCCATTCCTTCCATCCACGGCAACATAACCGGCCTCAAACCCGTAGAAATTAAAATGCTCGAGCGCCTGTATCGCAGGAGAATGCCGCCCGCCGTGGTCATAACCCCCGAGGCCGCCCGCGCCCTGACCGAGGCCTCTGCGGAAATCGGCCGACAGGTAGGCCTCATCATCGACCGCTCCGGCAGCGTGCGGAACGTGCTCGTGGGGACGAACAAGGACATCCTCATCCCCGATCTTTCCGAGCACCGGCTCGGGGCGAAGCGCCTTCGCGGCGTGCGGTTTATCCATACGCACCTCAAAGGCCAGCCCCTGAACCAGGAAGACCTCACGGACCTCGCGCTCTTACGGCTGGATGTGATGGCCGCGCTCGCGGTCCGGCCCGACGGACTGCCGGGCACGATCTCAATCGCGTATCTCATCCCCCCGAATCCCGAAGGAACATTGTATGAGGTCCTGCCTCCGCAGCCGGTCCACACGGTCAACATTGACGCCGCGGAATTCATCGCCGACATCGAGCGTCAGATGGAGCGGGCGCAGGCGGCGATCGAGGTCTCCCGGAAAGACCGCGCCATCCTCGTGAGCGTATCAAAAAAGAGCAGGCACGAGCAGGAAGAGTTCATCGAGGAGCTTAAGGAACTCGCGCGTTCCGACGGCATCACTGTTTTAGACACCGTGACCCAGCGGCTGCATGAAATCAATCCGAGGTTTCTCCTGGGAGAAGGCAAACTCAAGGACCTCATTATCCGCTCCCAGCAGCTCGGCGCGGACCTGATCGTCTTCAACCAGGATTTGACCCCGGCGCAGGTCAAGGCGATCGGCGACATCACCGAGATGCGCGTTATCGACCGCACCCAGCTCATCCTCGATATCTTCGCCCGCAGGGCCCACAGCGGCGACGGCAAGGTGCAGGTCGAGCTCGCCCAGCTCAAGTACCGCCTGCCCCGGCTGTCGGAGCGCTCCACCGCCCTCTCACGCCTGACCGGCGGCATCGGCGGCAGAGGACCGGGTGAAACGCGGCTTGAGATCGACATGCGCAGGGCGCGGGACAGGATACGGAGGCTGGAGAAGCAGCTTGATGCGCTGGGGAAAGCCCGCGACCAGCGGCGGGAGCGGCGCGTCAAAAGCGAGATCCCCATCGTCTCGATCGCGGGCTACACGAACGCAGGGAAGTCTACGCTCTTTAACGCGCTCACGAAATCCGGGGTAAAGGCCGAGGACCTGCTGTTCGCGACCCTGGACACGGCCACACGAAGGCTCCGCTTCCCGCGCGACCGCGAGGT
>DASWAB010000178.1:0-2654 GCA_036391375.1 Nitrospirota bacterium | reverse complement strand
GTAAAAATTTCTCTTGCTATTTTACAGGAGAGTGTATATACTTTCCTTCAAGAATAGCGCAACTACCTGCGAAACGCAGTTAGAAATTTTACTCATAATCTTTTAAGGAGGTAAGTTTATGGCAAAAGCCATGACGAAGTCGCAGATTGCGGATCACATCGCGAAGAAAGCGGACATCAAGAAGAAGCTGGCGGTACAGATCCTCGAAGATATCGCAGCGCTCGCGTATAAGGAAGCGAAGAACGCGTTCACGCTTCCGGGTCTCGGCAAACTCGTGCTCGTAAACCGCAAGGCGCGTATGGGCCGGAACCCCCAGACCGGCGAGGCCATCAAGATACCGGCCAAGAAGGTCGTGAAGTTCCGCGTTGCGAAGGCCGCAAAAGAGGCTATCCTCGGCAAAAAATAACGTTGCCCACCTCCCGTAAAAATTGAAAGGCATTCCGGACATTCCGGGATGCCTTTTGTGTCTTCGACGCGCGGTGTGTTATTACCAGGCCGGTGACACGCTTCACGGACAGGCAAACCGCTGTCATCGATGTCGGTAAGGCCCGGCCTTCGTCCCCGGCTGACTTATACTGCCATGCTCATGGAATACGCTCTCTTCATCCTCTATCCTCTCGCGCTCATAGGGCCGCGGTTCATTCTGCCGGCGCTCGCGCTACACGGCGCGCTCATCGTTCAGACAGCGGCGCAGCATGGCCGCATTCCGCTCATCGGCCTGCACGACACGCTCGGTTTCCTCGCTTTTTCCATCGGGGTTATTTACCTCCTCGCGGGCTGGGGAAGAAAACGCGATCTGTTTTCCTTCATCGCCGTTCCGCTGATTCTGCTCCTGACCGCAGGGTCCGCTGTCTCGCCGTCCATGGGCGGGCCGCTGCCCCCGGTCCTCAAGACGGTCTGGTTCGAGCTCCACGTCATTCTCTCCTTTGTAGCGTACGCGTTTTTTGCGATCGGCGCGATGTATGGAGCGCTCTGGCTGTATCGCCGCGAACCCTCGGCGGAGATCAACCAGTACCGGAGCCTGCTTTTGGGCTACATTTTGTTTTCCGTTGCCATGATCTTCGGCGGCATCTGGGCATATCTTGCCTGGGGCGCCTACTGGCTCTGGACGCCGAAGGAGCTTTGGACCACGATCGTGTGGTTTGCCTACAGCCTCTACCTGCACGCGCGGCTCGTACGCGGGTGGAGCGGACCAAGGGTCGTGTGGATGGGGATCATTGGCTTTGTGATCGTGATGTTCACCTATGTGGGCGTGGGACTCTTGATGAAGAGCTCGCATGAGTTTTAAAGCGCTCTATAGATAAACGCCCACCGGTCGCGATGCAGGTATGGTTGCTCGGCAACGGCAACTATGCGCGAGGTAACCGCCATTACGAAGCGGGCCTCGCTGCCGCGGCAATTCTCTGATGCTTATGAAAAACTTCTTCCTCTCGCTCAAGACGACGGTCTGGACGCTCTTCGCGTCAGTCTGCCTCTTCTTCGCCGGTTCGTACCTGATGCCCGCGCAGCGGGAGGTCTTCGCGCCGATGAACGACCAGATCCTTTTCCACTGGGTCCGGACCGGGGCCGCGGAAAACCTCGAATATACCTGGTGGTTTTTTGCCGCGCTCTCGGCGCTTGTCCTGCTCACGATCAACACGCTCGCGTGCAGCATCCAGGCGGTCAAAGGCAAATGGTCGCGGGCGGACTTCCTCCTGCGCGTATCGCCGCAGATCGTCCACGTCGGCTTCCTGTTCATCCTCCTCGCGCACCTCTTGAGCGCCGGGTGGGGCTACAAGCTCTCCGGCATCATGCCCGAGGGCGCGTATGCGCCGCTGCCTGATGCTCAGGCCCTGCACCTCCAGAAAGTCAGTGTGCAATCAGACCCGCAAGGGTACATGATGGATTGGGCCGCTGAGGTAGCCTTTTATGAGAACAATCAGATCGTGAAAACCGGGACGCTCGGTCCGAACCAGCCGCTCTTTTACAAAGATATAGGAGTGTATCTCAAAAGTCCCAATTTCGAGCGGGGACCCTCCGCAATTCTGCTCATCGCAAAAGATCCCGGCGCTGTCTGGGCGCTCGTCGGCGGCATCCTGTTCATCCTCGGGTCGCTGATCCTTCTCGTGCTGAAGTGGAAAAAGGCGTGATTAAGGATCTGTTAGGTTTTCAATGATGACCAACCGTGTTCTCGTGGCCATGAGCGGCGGGGTCGACAGCTCGGTGACCGCCGCGCTTCTCCTGAAGCAGGGGATGGAAGTCGAAGGCGTCACCATGAAGCTGACCGCCGGGGTGTGCTGCGACATCGGCTCTGCCCAGGCCGTTTGCAGCCGCCTCGGCATCCCGCACCATCTAGTCGATGCCCAGGCCGAGTTCTCTCAAAACATCATCAATGATTTTATCTCAGAGTACCGCCGTGGCCGCACGCCGAACCCGTGCATCAGGTGCAACGACCTGGTTAAATTCCACCTCCTTCTGCAATACGCGCGGTCGAACGGTTTCGATCATCTTGCCACCGGGCACTACGCCCGCATTGAACGGGACCCCCGGTCATCCCGTTTTCTATTGAAAAAAGGCGTTGATGAAGGCAAGGACCAGAGCTACTTCCTGTATCGTCTGACCCAGGACCAGATGAAGGGCATTCTTTTCCCCCTCGGCGGTTTGCGCAGACACAT
>DASWAB010000177.1:0-1801 GCA_036391375.1 Nitrospirota bacterium | reverse complement strand
TGCTCAGGAACAACCGGCGCCCAGCCGTGGTCAGCAGGGGATACGGAAGAAAAAATGAGGCCGACGTCGTGGTCGTGTCCGACGGCGAATCGGTTTTAGCCGATGCAGGGACCGGCGGGGACGAGCCGGTGCTGATCGGTTCGAGGCTTGCCGGAGTGCCGGTCATTGTGGGACAGAACCGGTACGAGGCGGTCCTCGAGGCGCTTCGGCGATTCAACGCGGATGTCTTGATTCTTGACGACGGGTTTCAGCATGTCCGCCTCGAAAGAACGTGTGATATCGCGCTCGTTGACGCTGGCAATCCTTTCGGGAACGGCAGGCTTTTCCCCGCAGGCATATTACGGGAACCGATACGCGCCCTCAGGCGGGCCGATGCCGTGGTGATCACCCGGACGGACGGAGTTGATGTGGAACCGCTCAAAGACGCCATCCGTCGAAAAACGCCGGCACGAATATTTACCTCGCATCAGGCCCCGCTTGACCTGATTGCCTGTTGCGGCAGCGAGACCAAACCGCTTTCCGCGCTGCGGGGCACCAGGGTGCTCGCCCTCTCTGGCATCGCTCAGCCGTCGTCTTTTCGATCGCTGCTCGCGTCTCGCGGCGCGGTCATTGCCGGTGAATGCGCGTATCCCGATCATTACAATTTCAAAAATTCCGATTTGGTGGATATATTTAAAAAGGCAGCGGACGAAAAAATTGCCATTATTGTTACCACGGAGAAAGACGCGGCGCGGCTCAAAAACCTGAAGCCGGACGGCATATGGGCGCTTCGCATTGAATCGACGGTGAACGAGCGCGAGGCATGGGAAGCGTTTCTCATGGAAAACCTGTGAAGCGCGCGGTATTCCTCGACAGAGACGGTACGGTGAACGAGGAGGTCGGGTACCTCAGCGACCTTGGCAAACTGCGGCTGATCCCCGGGGCAGGCGCTGCGATCAGACGGCTCAACGAGGCGGGCCTCACGGTCGTGCTGGTGACGAACCAGTCGGGTGTCGCCAGAGGATATTTCCCGGAGTCTTTCGTGCATGAGACGCACGCGCTCCTTGCGGACATGCTGAAAGAAGAGGGCGCGCGGCTGGACGGCATCTATTTCTGTCCGCACCACCCGACCGCGGGCGATTCAGGCTATACGGTGGCGTGCGACTGCCGAAAGCCCGGGACCGGTTTGATCGATCGGGCGGCCCGCGATCTTGCTCTTGACATCAGAAACTCCTACGTAGTGGGTGACAAGTGGAGCGACGTCGAACTCGGCCAGCGGGCGGGGGCGCATACGGTCCTCGTCAGGACCGGCTTCGCACACAATGATCCCGGCAATGTCAGACCCGCGCACGTGAGCGCCCCGGACTTCATCGCGCACACGCTCGTCGAGGCAGTAGAGTGGATATTAGAGCGGAGCGCGAAGGGCAGAGCGTAAAGCGTTCAAGACTTACGCCATGTCACGCGCCCTGCGTTTTGCGAAATCATGAAACTGAACGCAAAAAGAATACTTGTCATGCGGTACCGGTTCATCGGCGACACGGTGCTTACCGTGCCGTTCCTTCGAAACCTGCGGGAGGCGTGCCCGTCGGCCCTTATCGACCTCATGCTGGAGCCGTTCTCGGGACAGGTGCTCGAAGGCTGCCCCTACGTGGACCGGATCATCCCGTTCGAGCTTAAAACAATCCACAAGTACAGCGCCGCCTCGCAGAGGAGCGGATTGTCGGGATATATTCATTACCTGAGATTATTGAGGCGCGAGCGCTATGATGCGGTCTTTGTTCTGAAGCGGTCCCTGTCGAGCGCCCTGCTTGTGTGGGCGGCC
>DASWAB010000176.1:0-11641 GCA_036391375.1 Nitrospirota bacterium | reverse complement strand
GATGTGCAGGAGGCCAAACTGCGCGAGAAACTCAAAGGCACCGGCGTCCATGTGGTCCGCAACGGAAACGATATTCAGCTCGTGATGCCGGGAGACGTAACGTTCGAGACTGGCAGCGCAAGCCTCGATTCTCGGTTTTTTGAGGTATTGGATTCTGTCGTGCTTGTGCTGAATGAATACAAGTCCACACTGGTCACCGTGGCCGGGTATACTGACAGCACCGGGGCCGCCGACTACAACCAGAAACTTTCCGAACGGCGCGCCTCCACCGTGGCGATGTACCTCCACGGCAAGGGGGTGGCCGAGCAGCGGCTCGCGGCCGTCGGGTACGGAGAGAACCATCCTGTCGCCAGCAACAACGCCGCGGAAGGCCGCGCCAAGAACCGCCGCGTTGAGATCACGCTGAACCCCATCACGAAGTAAACCTTTATCAGCGTGTTTGCGCAAAAAAAGGCGGATGAAACTTCATCCGCCTTTTTTCTGAGGCTCTTTGCAGTCGGCTACGCCGGTTCTTTCGCAAGCTCCGCGCTTACTTCCTCCCGCACTTCGGCCCCCTTCGGAATCACGACAATGCCGGACGGCGTTACGTCGTAGTGTTTTTTGTCTTTCTTAAGATCGTAGCCGATTTCCGTGCCCGGCGGAATTTTTACATCCTTGTCAATAATGGCCCGCCGGATGCGGCACCGCCTGCCGATCTCCACGTTTTCCATGAGAATGGATTCATGCACCTCGGAGTAGCTGTTTACGCGAACGTTCGGCGACAAAACCGCGTTCTGCACGCGGCCGCCGGAGACGATGCACCCGTGGGACACGATGGAGTCCAGGGCGATGCCGAGCCTTCCTCCTTTTTCCTCCTGGGCGAACACGAACTTGACGGGCGGGTGCTGGCCCTGGTAGGTGCGGATGGGCCATGCCTTGTCGTACAGGTTCAGCAGCGGGTCCACGCTCACCAGGTCCATGTTCGCCTCCCAGTAAGCGTCGATGGTGCCCACGTCCCTCCAGTATTTCGCCTCTTTCCTGTTCTCGTCCTTGAAATTGTAGGCGAAGACGCGGGCGGTCTTCATCATCTGGGGAATGATGTTTTTCCCGAAGTCGTGGGCCGTGTCCCGGAGCGCGTCGGACTTCAAATGTTCCACCAGGGTCTTCGTATTGAAGAGATAGACGCCCATGGAAGCAAGGGCCAGGTCGGGCCGGCCGGGGATGGGCTTTGGTTGATGCGGTTTCTCCTCGAAGCCGATGACTCGGCTGTCGTTTGTGCCGGCCTCGATGACGCCGAAACCCGCTGCGCTTTTTTTCGGGATCTCGATTGCCGCGACCGTGGCGTCGGCCTTCCGCTCCTTATGGAAGCGGAACATCTCGGAATAGTCCATCTTGTAGATATGGTCGCCGGCGAGGACGAGGATGTGGTCGGGGGCGTCTTTTTCGATCATATAGATGTTCTGATAGATGGCGTCCGCCGTGCCCTGATACCACTGGTCCCCCACGCGCTGCTGGGGCGGGACGGAAATAATGTATTCGTTCAATTCTCCGGAGAAGAGGTTCCAGGCGAGCCTCAGATGTTTGTCGAGGGACAGGGACTTGTACTGGGGAAGGACCGCGATTTTTCTGATGCCGGAATTGATGCAATTGGAAAGCGCGAAGTCGATGATCCGGTAGATGCCGCCGAAGGGGACCGCCGGCTTCGCGCGATGGACGGTGAGCGGGTGGAGTCTCTCTCCCTTGCCGCCGGCGAGGATCATAGCAAGAATGCTCATACCGTTTGAGCTCTCCTTCCGCTTTTTGAATATTAATTGAATATTAGCAGGTAGTTAATCTTCTGTCAAACCGTGCGGATGGCTGGCGCGCGTCTAAGTGATCTTATCTTATTGATTGAGATTAATAATTTTTGTATGAAATTTTTTTATAGTATTTTTTCTTGATTTTTTAAACGCTGGTTGTTAATATGCAATTCCCCAAATCGCTTTTGTTTTTGATCTTTTATGATAGAGTTACAAAAAGTAACTCACATGCAGTCCTGTAGCCTCTCGGATGTCCGTCTTAATCGCTAATTTGTTATTGCGTTTTATGTCAAGTGGTTATGGAGGTTCTTACCGTGCTCCAGCAAGAAGATCTGAAAAAGGTTGATTCTGTCCTCGATGAAGCAGCGGGCCAGCGGGGCGTCCTTATTGCCGTGCTTCAGAAAGTTCAGGAAAAGATCGGATATCTGCCTGAAGACGCGATGAAGATGATCGCGGAGCGGCTGAATATGTCCCTGAACAATGTTTACGGAGTCGCTTCGTTCTACAAACATTTCCATTTCAAACCCCGGGGCAGGAACGTCGTGAAGGTCTGCATGGGGACGGCCTGCCATGTCCGCGGCGGAAAGGCGGTCCTGACCGAGATGGAGAACAAACTCGGAATCAAGGAAGGCGAGACAACCGCCGACCTTTCAGTCACGCTCGAGACCGTGGGATGCGTGGGCTGCTGCGCCCTGGCGCCGGTCGCCACGATCAACGACAGAGACCTTTTCGGCGAGCTGACGCCCCGGATGGTGGACGATATCATCACTGCGGTGAGGAGCGAACATGGAACTCACGTTTAAGCGGCTGGAAAACGTAAAAGACCTTGGCGCCCTGCGCCAGAGGCTTCAGAAGGAACATGCGGAAAGCGACGCCCACCGCGTGCGCGTCTGCTGCGGCACCGCGTGTCAGGCGACCGGGTCCCTGAAGCTGATCGAACAGTTCGAGAAGGAGGCCGCGGCGAAGCAGGTCAAGCTCGAGATCGTCAAAACCGGGTGCCAGGGTTTCTGTCAGCGCGGCCCCGTGGTGATCCAGGAGCCGCAGACCATCTTCTACCAGAAGGTGAAGGCCGCCGACGTGCCTTCGCTCTTCTCCGATTCCGTGCTCCACGGCGTTCCGTACCGGAAGCAGCTCTACCGGGAATTCCCGCTGTCCGACCCGAATGAAAAGGTGCAGGACATTCCGTTCTACAAAAAGCAGAAACGTCTGGCGCTCCACCGGAACGGGGTCGTGGATCCCTGCAACATCTACGACGCCATCCGCGAGGAAGGTTACGACGGCCTCGCCAAGGTGCTGACCGAAATGAAGCCGGACGAAGTCATCGACATCGTCAAGAAGTCCGGTCTCCGCGGACGCGGCGGCGCCGGCTTCCCCGCCGGGCTCAAGTGGGAGCATACGAAGAAATCAGGCGCCAAAGTGAAGGCAGTCGTCTGTAACGGCGACGAGGGCGACCCAGGCGCGTTCATGGACCGCGCAGTCATGGAAGGCGATCCCCATTCCGTGATCGAGGGCATGATCATCAATGCTTACGCCATCGGCGCGCAGCACGGATTTATCTACGTCAGGCACGAATATCCCCTTGCCGTCAAAAACTTAGGCGTCGCCATTGGCCAGGCCAGGGCATTGGGGCTATTGGGTAAGAATATCCTGGGAAGCGGCCTTGATTTTGACATCGAAGTCAAGGAAGGCGCTGGCGCATTTGTGTGCGGCGAATCAACGGCGCTCGTGGCCTCCATCGAAGGCGAGCGCGGCATGCCGCGTCCACGCCCCCCGAGGCTCTCCGAGGCCGCCGGCGGTCTGTGGGGCATGCCCACGAACCTGAACAACGTCGAGACCTTCGCGAACGTGCCCACGATCATCACAAAAGGCCTCGATTACTACACCAAGATCGGGACCGAAAAATCCAAGGGCACGAAAGTCTTCGCCCTCACGGGCAAGATCAAGAACACCGGCCTCATCGAAGTGCCGATGGGCATTACGCTCCGGGAGATCATCTTCGACATCGGCGGCGGCATGCTGAACCCGAACAAGCAGTTCAAGGCCGTCCAGACCGGCGGCCCTTCGGGCGGCTGCATCCCCGAGCAGTTCCTCGACATGCCCGCTGACTTCGACACCCTGGCCAGCGTGGGCTCGATCATGGGCTCCGGCGGCATGGTGGTCATGGACGAGGACGACTGCATGGTTGACGTTGCAAAGTTCTTCCTCTCCTTCACCAAGAGCGAGTCGTGCGGCAAGTGCCCGCCGTGCCGCGTCGGCAACTGGCAGATGTACGAGCTCCTCGAAAAGATCACGACCGGCAGGGGAGAGCCGGGCGACATCGAGCGGCTGGAGAAGATGGGAAAGCTGATCGTGTCGACCTCCCTGTGCGGCCTGGGCAACAGCGCGCCGAATCCGGTGCTGTCCACCATCAAGTACTTCCGCGAGGAATACGAGGAGCACGTCAACGACAAGTACTGCCGCGCCCACCGCTGCCAGGGCATGGGGTCCTTCCGCATCCGGCCCGAGCACTGCATCCTGTGCGGCCTGTGCAAACAGGCCTGCGCGTTCGACGCGGTGGTGGAACTCAGGGACAAGTTCTTTATCGACCAGGACTACTGCACCAAGTGCAAGGCCTGCTACGGCGTCTGCCCCACGCAGGCGATCGTGATCGAGAAGGGAGGGGCCCATGCCGCAGCTCGAAAGTAAGTGTCCGGTCATGGCGACCAAGCTCAAACTGGAGTATTTCTACAACGACGATTCAAAGGACGGCATGTGCTCCAAGTGCCACCCCTGCAAGCTTGGCATCTACGATGCCATTAAGATATTGGAAGCCATCCAGGCAGGCAAGGGGCTCGATATCTATCCGGCCATGCTGCAGCGGATCGCCAATGACGTGAAGGAAGGCGGCATGTGCAAGAAAGGCAAGGACCGGGCGGATATCCTCGCCGCTTTTTTAAAAGACTTTTCGTCCGACCTGGGACGTCACATCAAGGGCGTGTGCGCCCATCAGGTATGCGCCCGGTTGGTCCGCTACGAGATCGAGCCCTCGAAGTGCACGATGTGCGACAAGTGCCGTGAAGTGTGCAGGGACTCCGCAATCGAGGGCCTGAAACTCGTGCCCGGAAAGACCGGATTCACGCCCTACCGGATCCGGCAGAAGCGCTGCACCCATTGCGGCGAGTGCATCAAGGTCTGCCCCGAGGGAGCCGTGATCATTTCCGACGCGGCGCTCGCCGGGGAAGAGAAGGCGGTCCAACCCGTGAAGCACACGGTCGGGACGTGCCCGCTGAATTATGAGAGGTAACGAAACAAGACCATTGCCACAGAGGGCACAGAGCTCACAGAGAAAACAATCATATTTCGCATTCTCGGTGTCCTCTGTGATCTCTGCGCTGAATAATCTGTCTGCATTAATACACACGACGGAGACGATTTTGGAATAAGGCGTACTATGGAGGCTGTTATGACGACCAAGATGGTGAACATGGAATTTGACGGCAGGGCGGTTTCCGTGCCCGAGGGCATGACCCTCGTCGACGCGGCCGCGACCGTAGGGGTCCACATCCCGAACCTCTGCCACATCAAGGAACTCAGGGGCGTGGGCGCGTGCCGCATGTGCATGGTCGAGATCGAGGGCATGAAGGCCCCGATGACCGCGTGCACGACGCGCACCAAAGAAGGCATGAAGGTCCAGACGAAGACAGCGAAGGTCGAGGAAATCAGGAAGTTCGTGACCGACCTGGTGTTGTCGTTCCATCCGCTCGACTGCATGACCTGTCCCAAGGCGGGGTCCTGCGACCTCCAGCGCTATGCGGCCGACCTCGGCATCCGCGAGTCGTCCTTCGGCAGGAAGAGCTTCAACTACGAACTGAACGACCGGAGCCCCTTCATCACCATCGACAACAACTACTGCATTCTCTGCGGCAGGTGCGTGCGGGTCTGCAAGGAGCAGGGCACGAACGTGCTCGACTTCATGGGCCGCGGCATCATGACCAAGGTCTCGACGGCGCTCGACAAGCCGCTCCACGAGTCAGGCTGCACCTTCTGCGGCTCCTGCGTGGACGCCTGCCCGGTCAATTGCATCATGGAACGCGACCGCTGGCAGCACGGACGCGAATGGGACCTCGAAAAGCACGACACGGTCTGCACGGCCTGCGCATCGGCCTGCAGTGTCACGACAAGCAGCAAGGACGGCAGAATCGTGAAGGTGAACGCAAAGGAAGACAACGGTTACATCTGCGCAATCGGCCGTTTCGGGTTCGATTCCCTGAAATCATCAAACCGCGTCCTTACTCCCATGAAGAAACAGGGAGGGAAGCTTGCGCCCACGACGTGGGAAGACGCGCTCAAAATAGCCGCCGACGGGCTTAAGAAGGCGGGCGCCGATGCGGGCTTTATCGCGTCCGGGTCGCTGACCAATGAAGAGGCGTACGCTGTCCAGTCGCTCGCCCGCGACGTGGTGGGAAGCGCCAATATCGATACCCCGGCGTCGGCGTACGCGTCCGGGCTCATTTCCGCGCTTCGGAGCATGTATGGAGACAAGGGGACGAACATCGCATCGCAGGCGGGGCTTGCCGCGTCTGACTGCGTGATTGTGATCGGAGCAGACCCTTCTCAGAAGAAGCAGTCCCTTCAGGAATTGGACGTAACGATCCGCAGAAGAGCGCAGGCGGGCGCGAAGGTCATCGTCGTGAGCACCGTGAAGACGGACCTTGCGGGCCATCAGAACGCCACCCTTCTGCAGCTTAAGGCCGGGTCCGACCCGGTCCTGCTCGCGGGGCTCATGACCGCGGCGCTGGCCGAGGGCGCGGTCCCGACGGCGAAGGCGGCGGACGCGCTCAAGAAATCCCTCATCAGCATTGATGAGGCCGCTTCTGCGTCGGGTGTTTCCGCGGAGCAGATCGCTGCGGCGGCCAAGATTTTCGCGGCGGCCAAACAGCCGGTCGTAGTGATCGGGACCGGCGTCTCGGCAAGCGAAGAGGCATCGGCGCAGGCATTGAATCTGGCGCTTGTAAAGAACGCCGGAGTTCTCCCCCTGATGCTCGAAGCCAATACGCTCGGCGCCCTTCAGATGGGCTGCCGGCCCGACCTGGAGCCCGGTTTCGCCAAGACCAGCAAGACAGGCAAAAGCTACAATGACATGAAGTCCGGCATGAAAGCGCTCTTCGCGGCAGGCAGCCTGCCTGATGCGGATTTCAAGGCGGATTTTCTGGTCGTGGCAGCAAGCCACATGACGGGGCTCGCGGAAAAGGCCGATGTAGTGCTGCCGATGACCGCTCTGTATGAGCGGCAGGGGGCCATAATAAATGTCTACGGCAAGGCGAAAACGGCCGTCCAGTCGCAGGCGGCAGCGGGAGAATCGAAGGATGGAGCGGAGATAGCCGCGAAACTGTCGCAGGAGATCAGTAAAACCAAGAGTTTTAAGATAAAAGACGTCGCCTCCTCTGCTGCAAAAAAGGCGAAGCCCGGGAAGATAGGCGCGGCGTCATTCCGACCCGTCGCTGCAAAATCCGGCAAGTCTTCGGCAATATCCGCGTCATCTCTGCTGATGGCCATGAACCAGGCGCTTTTGTCGGATTCCGAGGTTTCAAAGGTCCTGTCGGCGAAACAGTCGATACTGCAAAAGTAGGCAAAACGCCGGACAGGATAAACTTAAGGTGGTTTTTTCTCTTTCATTTTTGTATAATGCGCGGACCCGTTAGCTCGAGAGAACCTATCTCCTTCGGGAAAGGAGTTTTGAAACAGTCATGAGAGAAGATTTAAAATCAGTCGATCCGGCCGCTCAGGAGCTTCTGAGGGTCGCCGGTCAGAAAAAACTGGAAACGTCCTTTGAGCGGGCCGAAAAGCTCAAACCCTGTCCGATCGGACACCAGGGCGCCTGTTGCAAGATGTGCCATATGGGCCCCTGCCGGCTCGTGGGCAAGGAAGACGAGGCCGAGGGTGTGTGCGGCGCGTCTCTGCCCGTGGTGACCGCGCGCAATTTCGCGCGCATGGTCGCAGCCGGGACCGCAGCCCACTCCGACCATGCACGGGACCTCGCAAATACGCTTCTGGCGGTTGCTCGCGGCGAGGCGAAGGATTTTCAGATCAAGGACGTGCGAAAGCTGAACCGGGTCGCCGGCTATCTCGGCATCAATGTTGAGGGAAAATCCGTAAATGAGGTCGCCGAGAAGGTCGCGCTCAAGTTCCTCGACCAGTTCGGTCAACAGCGCGGGGAACTCGCCTATTTGTCGCGGGCGCCGAAAAAACGGCAGGAGATCTGGAAGAAACTCGGCATTGCGCCCCGCGCAATTGACCGGGAGTGCGTCGAAATGCTCCACCGCACGCACATGGGCGTGGATCAGGAGCCGAACAATATTATGCTGGGCGCCATGCGAACCTCGCTCGCGGACGGCTGGGGCGGATCCATGATGGGAACGGACATTTCCGATATCCTGTTCGGAACGCCCGTGCCGGTCAAGACCAAGGCGAGCCTCAATGTGCTCAAGGAAGACTATGTAAACCTCGTGGTCCACGGCCATGAGCCGTCCTTTGCCGAGATGCTGGTCGTTGCATCGGATGACCCCGAAATCACGGCCTACGCGAAATCCAAGGGGGCCAAGGGCGTGAACCTCGTGGGTATGTGCTGCACCGCGAACGAGATCCTCGTGCGCCACGGCATCCCCACGGCAGGAGGTTTCCTGCAGCAGGAGCTGGGCATCGTGACCGGCATGGTCGAAGCCATGGTGGTCGATGTGCAGTGCATCATGCCGGCTATCTCCCAGATGGCGAAGAACTTCCACACGAAGATCGTCACGACTACGCCCAAGGGCAAGATGATCGACGCGGTGCACGTTGAATACGACGAGCATCATGGTCTCGAGATCGCCAAGAACGTGGCGCGGCTCGCGATCGACAACTTCCCGAACCGGAAGAAAGAAAGCGTTTCTCCGGCCACCGCCAGGCCCGCGGACGTGATTGCCGGCTTCTCCGACGAGTATATCGAATACATGCAGGGGGGCAGGTACCGCGCGTCCTACCGGCCGCTGAACGATGCGATTATCGCGGGACGCATCCGCGGCGTCGTCGGCATCGCGGGCTGCAACAATCCACGGATCAGCCAGGACAGCATCCACAATTTCCTGTCCCGGGAACTGATCAAGAACGACGTGCTGGTGGTCCAGACCGGCTGTTCGGCCATGGCGTCGGCCAAGGCCGGCTACATGACTCCGGAAAACGCGCTCGAGAACGCGGGACCGGGGCTTCGGGAGGTGTGCGAAGCGATCGGCATCCCGCCGATCCTGCATATGGGCTCCTGCGTGGACAATTCCCGTATTCTCACCGTTGCGACGAAAATCGCGGAAGAGGGGGGGCTCGGTGACGATATCGGCGGTCTTCCTGCCGTCGGCATTGCCCCCGAGTGGATGAGCGAAAAGGCCATCGCCATCGGCACCTATCTGGTCGCATCGGGCGTGCCGACCATCTTCGGCGCGGGCTCCCCGGTGAGCGCGAGCAAGACGCTCAAGGATATGATGGAAAACAAGTGGTGGGACATGGTGAACGCGGGGTTCTATTTCGAGGAAGACCCCGGAAAGATCCTGGAACTGGCCCTGAAACTGATCGACAGCGCACGGGAGAAACTGAAACTCCGCAAGTACGAGCCGGGCCGCTTCGGCACGGAGCGCGTGCTCATGGACATGGCGGCGCGGCGCGCGTCTTCGTTTGCAACGCCGCACGGAGAGAACACGTAGCGCACAGATTCATCCGCACTTTTTGAGGAGAGGCTTTTAGGGCCTCTCCTTTTTTGTTTTTTCCCCTTTCGCCGGCAGAGTGCGCCGCCCCTGGGGGCGTATTTTGTGTTTCTCCTTTCTCAAGACACATTTCCCAACCACCTGCTCTTGTGCCGACTTTGTCCCTGCGATACCGTATATTGGGGTGCATATTCACCTGCAGATAAAAATAAAAAAAAACTTGACAAACAGGCTTTTTTGAGTATCATCTTAACTATACTTACTATAACTATTATTAGTAAGTTATTCGGTGAGGTCGCCATGGTTGCACGCAGAAGCACAAAAAAATATAAAACGAACGATATCTGCAAGCGCTTCGATATTTCACGCGCCACCCTTTTTCGATGGGAGGACGAAGGCCTGCTGACCGGAGTTGAACGCGACTGGCGCGGCTGGAGAGTCTACAGCGAAAGCAATTTGAAGGAAATCGAAAAAATCATAAAGAGCAAAATTACCGGCTGACACGGCCCCCAAGCTGGTTACGGAGTGAGGATGTTTTTTTCAAGGAAAATAGAGCCTATTGCGCTGGACATAGGATCAACCCTGATCAAGCTTGTCCAGTTGAAGGGCTCCGCTAAAAACTATCAACTCGTAAAATTCGGCATGACTGCGCTGCCGCCGGAAGTAATCGTGGAGGGGGCGGTCATGGACGCCGGCCGGGTGGTCGAGGCCATCAAAGAGCTCATTTCCTCCCAGAAGGTATCGACCAAGGAGGTCGCGATTTCCGTTTCCGGCAGTTCGGTCATCATCAAGCGCGTGTCCGTCGCCGATATGACCGATGAGGAACTCGCGGAATCCATCAAATGGGAAGCGGAGCAGTACATTCCTTTTTCCATTGATGACGTGAACGTCGATTTTCAAAAGCTGGGGCCGGGCGCCGCGGAAGGGCAGGCGGACGTGCTCCTCGTTGCAGTGAAAAAGGACAAAATCAACGACTACGTCAACCTCGTCAAGGATGCGGGCCTCGAACCGGTGATCGTGGACGTCGACGCTTTTGCGCTGGCGAACATGTACGAGTACAACTACGGCGTTCAGCCGGGCGTTACCGCCCTCCTCAACATCGGCGCGTCGGTGATGAACATCAATATCCTGAAGGACGGCGTATCTATCTTCACGCGCGATATCAGCGTGGGCGGCAACCGGTATATCGAGGCGCTCCAAAGGGACTTCGGGCTTACGTACGAAGACGCTGAACAAGTGAAGCGGGGCGAAACGACAGCAGGGGTCGACAAGGGACAGATTGACGGCGTGATGTCTACAGTGACGGACGATATCGTGTCGGAGACGCAACGCTCATTCGAGTTCTTTCATTCGACGGCCGGAGGGGAAAATGTGTCGCAAGTGCTGGTCTCCGGCGGATGTGCCAGGATAGGGGGCTTCTCCAGCGTTCTTTCCGAACGGCTTGGAATGTCGGTGGAGGTGGCCAACCCGTTTAAGAACATCAAGATTGATCCGAAACGATTTGATCCGGCACTCATAGCGAATTCGGCCCCACTTTCTGCCGTGGCCGTGGGGCTTGCGATCAGGAGGCCGGGGGACCGATGATCAAAGTAAATCTCCTGCCAACCGACAAGAAAAAGAAAAGGCCGTCCAAGAAAGTTTCCGCTCTCCAGCAGCAGTTGCTGGTTGGCGGGCTGGTCCTTATCCTGATCGGGCTTGCGATGGGATATTTCTGGACGAGGCAGAAAATCATGATCGCGTCGCTTGAACGACAAAAGACGGCGGCGGAAAAGCGCATCCAGGAGCAGGACAATCTGCTCAAGGAAGTCAAAAACGTCGAAGAGGAGCGGAAAAAAGTCTCTGAAAAGATCGAGCTTATCGAACAGCTCAAGAAAAACCAGGGCGGCCCGGTGCGCCTCCTGGACGAGATCAGCAAGGCGCTCCCCCAGGGAGTCGGCCTGCTTTCCCTGGCAGAAAATAATAAAAACGTCGATATCGAGGGAGAGGCGTTTACGAACGAGGATGTGGTGCGGTTTGTGGACAGATTGAAGGCTTCCCCGCTGTTGTCAGGCGTTATGCTGCTTGAGACCAGCCTGGGCAAACGAGAAGGGGTCGATATCTATAAATACAAGCTCCAATTCGTTTATAAGGGTCTTTAATGGCAAAACTTAGTCT
>DASWAB010000175.1:0-16209 GCA_036391375.1 Nitrospirota bacterium | reverse complement strand
CTACGCCGGGGAATTGCTCGCGCATACCGACAGGCTGACGGGCTGGCCGGAGCGCGTGCTCACAATGCAGAGGAACTGGATCGGCAAATCGACGGGCGTCGAAGTGGATTTTGCGGTCGAAGGCACGGGCGAGAAACTCACTATTTTCACCACCCGCCCGGACACGCTTTTCGGCGTCACGTTCATGAGCATAGCTCCGGAGCACCCCATGCTCGAATCGCTCATCAAGGGAAGGAAACAGGCAGATGAGGTGCGCGCCTTTTGCCAGCGCGTGATGAGCGAGGACAAGGCGGCGCGGTCGGACGAGAACAAGGAGAAGGAAGGAGTCTTCACCGGCGCCTACGCCGTCAATCCCCTAAACAACGATAAGGTTCCGGTCTGGGTCGGCAACTTCGTGCTGATGGAGTATGGGACCGGCGCGATTATGTCCGTGCCCGCTCACGATCAGCGCGATTTCGAGTTCGCGAAAAAATATGGGCTTCCTGTCCGGGTCGTTATCCAGAATCCGGAAAAGGACCTTGATCCGTCGGCCATGAAGGAAGCGTATGTCGTGGAAGGCACGATGGTGAATTCGGCCCCCTTTGACGGCGTCCCGAATGCTGCGGGCAAGGAGAAGGTGGCCGATTATGTCGAGAAGCAGAAGTTCGGCAAACGCACGGTGAACTGGCGGCTCCGGGACTGGGGCATCTCGCGCCAGCGCTACTGGGGCACGCCCATTCCGATCATTTACTGTGACCGGTGCGGGACCGTGCCAGTGGCCGAGAAGGACCTCCCGGTCGTCCTGCCTACGGATGTACAGTTTACGGGAAAGGGCCTTTCTCCCCTCGTCGAGTCCAGGTCGGTCCGGGAAGCCGCGTGTCCCAAATGCGGGGGAAAGGCCCGGCGCGAGACCGACACCATGGACACCTTTGTCGATTCGTCATGGTACTTCCTCCGGTACTGTTCGCCGCGGGAGGACAAGGCTCCCTTCGACAAGAGGGCGGCCGGCTACTGGATGAGCGTGGACCAGTACATCGGCGGCATCGAGCACGCGGTGCTTCATCTGCTTTACGCGCGGTTCTTCACCAAGGTGATCCGCGACCTCGGACTCTTCGACGGCGACGAACCGTTCCAGAACCTTTTGACCCAGGGCATGGTGATCAAAGACGGCGCCAAGATGAGCAAGTCAAAAGGCAACGTGGTGGATCCGGACTTCATCCTGACGAAGTACGGCGCGGACACGGCCCGTCTCTTTTCGCTCTTCGCGGCCCCGCCGGAACGGGACCTTGACTGGAGCGACCAGGGAGTGGACGGCGCGTTCCGGTTCCTTCACCGTGTCTGGGCGATTGTGTACAGACACATTGATACGATCAAAGACGCCAACCCCGCCGGCCCCGAAGCGAAGGGCGACAAGCTCTATCGAAAGGTGCATCTCACGGTCAAGAAGGTGACGGAGGACATCGAGCGCGAGTTCCACTTCAATACGGCGATCTCGGCGCTCATGGAACTCGTGAATGAGATGTATGATTATACGTCAGGCGACTTCAGCGACGACACGCAGGGGCCGGTGCTCCGGTTTGCAATCGAATCTTTGACCCTTCTCATTTCTCCCTTTGCCCCGCATTTTGCAGAGGAGCTGTGGGAGGCGCTCGGCAACGGGACGAGCATTGCTCAGGCTCACTGGCCGGAGCATGATCCCGGGGCGATCGTTGCGTCGGAGATCACCGTGGTCGTCCAGGTGAACGGAAAGGTGAGGAGCAAACTGACGCTTGCCGCCGGGACCTCCGATAAAGACATCGAGGCGGCGGCGCTTGCTGATGCCAAGGTGAAGGAGTTCATGAACGGCAGACCGCCGAAGAAAGTCATCATCGTTCAGGGGAAACTCGTGAACGTTGTGGTATGATTCACTGCGAAGCGCGGAGCGCGGAATGCGAAGCGAGAGACAGGGAATGAAAAAAGAGGGGCGGGGAGCGGGGGACGAGGGGCAAAAAGTCTTTGCGTCCATCGTCCTCTCGAGCGAAGCGAGCGGCAGACTGCCGTTCCTTGCTGCCGTTTTGCTCTTCCTGTTCCTCCCCTCCTGCGGCTATCGGTTCTCCCATGTGGGCGGAGTCGTGCCTGAAGGCGCCAGGACCATCGCCGTCGCGGCGTTCATCAACGGCACGAACGAGCCCTATGTGGACATCGAGGTGACCAAGGCCGTTGCGGACGAGTTCCTTGCCGACGGCAGACTGAAAGTCGTAAGCCCTGAGAGCGCCGATCTGGTGCTCAAGGGCACGGTGACGAATTTCGATTTGATCCCGCTTTCCTATTCGGCCGCGACCTATGTCCAGCAGTACCGGGTCAGCATCAGTCTCAGCGTGAGCATTGAGGACGGCAAGACCCGCAAAATCCTCTGGCAGGAAAAGAAACTGAGCTCGGTCTTTGTTTCTTCGTATCCGGTGAAGATCGGCGACATCTCCGCTACGAAGATCGCCAGGGAATCGGCCATCAAAACCGCGAGCCAGGACGTGGCCTCGACGCTTCGGAGCAGGGTGCTGGAAGGATTTTAATCTCCCTTTTGTCGTCTTATGCTTAAATACTCCGACCTCATAGCCGGCCTCAAGCGGGGGAAACTCCATCCTCTTTACCTCTTTTACGGAGAGGAAGAGTTCCTGATCAAGGAAGCGGTCGACCTGATCATCAGCAAGGCGCTCGATCCGGCCGCCCGCGACTTCAACCTGAATACGGTGTATTGCCGGGACACGCCGGCCTCGGAGATCGTTACTCTCTGCCAGACCCTGCCGTTCATGTCCGAAAAGCGTCTCGTGATCGCGAAGGAGTTCGAGGCGTTCAAGTCCGCGGAGCTCGACGAACTCGGATCGTACCTCAATGATCCCTCGCCGAGCACCTGCCTGGTAATGCTTTCGGACGAAGCGCGATACGACAAAAAATCCGTACTCGCGGCGGTGGAGGCCCGCGGCGTTGTGTCCAGATTTTTCCCGCTCCTGGACAGGGAAATCACGCCCTGGATCGAGGCATGGGGCCGGGCGCGGGGGATTTCCATCCAGCGGGACGCCGCTCAGTTTCTCCGGCAGACCCTCGGAAACGACCTCCGCAAGATCGACAACGAGCTTCAGAAAGTGCTAATCTACCTCGAAGAGAGAAAGGCAGTCACGGTTGATGATGTGAAGACCGTCGTGGGAGATTTCCGGGAGTATACGTCCTTCGATCTTGCGGCCGCCCTCGGGGCAAAGAACCGGGAAAAAGCGCTCCTGATTCTATCCCGGCTGATCCAGGAAGGCGAAGCCCCGGTGGGGCTGCTCGGCTCCGTTTCCTGGAACTTCCGGAGGCTCATGCGCGCCAAGGTCATGGAAGCGAGGGGAGCGGAATACGAGGAGATCAAGAAAAGACTCGGCGTGATCTTTCATCAAGCCGCTTCGTTTCAGGAGCAGATGCGGCGCTTCAGCATCGATGAGCTGAAGGATGCATTCGCCGTCATGCTGAGGACGGACAAGGCGCTCAAATCGAGCGGCCTCTCAGGAAGGCTGATCTTGGAGAGAATGATTTTGAAACTGTGCGGAATGTAAAGAGATGCGGCCGCGAATTCGCACGAATTTTCACGAAAAGAAGTCTCAGAAAGCTTTTCATTCGTGTCCATTCGCGTAAATTCGTGGCCATTAACTACGCGGCTGAGATTTTGCTCACCCTGGTCGAGAGGCGGGATATTTTCCGGGAGGCCGTGCTCTTGTGCAGGATTCCGGCCGAAGCGGCCTTGTCGTAAGCCTTCATCGCCTTGACCAGCGCCTCTTTAGCCGCATCCGCTTTCTTTTCCGCAGCGGCCTGCTCCACCTTTTTTGAGAGGGTTTTGAGCATTGATTTCGCGGCCTTATTGATCTCCCGCTTCTTTTCAGACTGTTTCTGCCTCTTGATTACCGACTTGTGGATTGCCACTCCTTAGCCTCCTTTGTGGTAAAAAACAGATTACTCTTTTAACATAAAGGGGCGCGGGGTGTCAAGAAAAAAAACCTTTTCATCCCGGATGTTTTCTGGTAAGGTACCAATTATCCGCCGTTGAGGTGAATCCGCATGTCAGAACACATGAAGGTCGCGAAGGCCGCCGGCGTCGTCGGTCTTGCCACCGCGGCCAGTCGCGTCATGGGATACATTCGGGATATGGTCATGTCCTGGGCCTTCGGCACGGGTTCGGTGGCCGATGCCTTTTATGTGGCCTTCCGCATCCCGAATCTCCTGCGCGAGCTTCTGGCCGAAGGCTCCATGTCGGCTGCCTTCATTCCCGTGTTCACGGAGACGCTTACCAGGGAATCGAAGGAAAGCGCCCGCACGCTGGCCAATGTCGTTTTTTCGTGGTTTCTCATCCTCCTCATCCTCCTCACCGTCCTCGGCATCGCCTTCGCTCCGTCGATCGTCAGGGTGATTGCGGCCGGCTGGGTGCGCAACGCGCGGCATGACCAGTACGTTTTGGGCGTGACGCTCACGCGGATAATGTTTCCGTATCTGCTGTTCATCGGGCTGGCCGCGCTGACCATGGGCATGTTGAACTCCCTCCGGCAGTTCCTCGCCCCGGCGCTCTCCCCGGTCATGCTGAATATCATGATCATCGTCGCGGTGGTCCTGAGCACGCAGTTTCTGTCGGAGCCCATCATGGGCGTCGCCGTCGGCGTGGCGTGCGGAGGCCTGTCCCAGTTCCTTATCCAGTTGCCGGGACTCCGGAAACAGGGGATGATGCTGAAGCCTTCGTTCGGGCAGAGTCACCCGGGCGCAGGGAAAATAGCGCGTCTCACGGCGCCCGTCTTTTTCAGCGCCTCGATAAACCAGTTCAATATCTTCATCAACACCATCTTCGCGTCGTTCCTCGCCACGGGAAGCATCAGCTACCTGTACTACGGCATGCGGTTCATCCATTTCCCGCTCGGCATCTTCGGGATCGCCATCGCCACGGCGATCCTCCCGACCATGTCGGCCCAGGCCGCGCGCAGAGAGACCGCTGAATTCCGCGAGACGCTCTCGCTGGGACTCCGGCTGGTGTTTTTCATCATGTTCCCGTCAATGGCAGGCCTCATCACCCTCCGAATGCCGATCGTCAACCTCCTCCTGGAGCACGGCCAGTTCGACCGCATGTCCACGGAGGGCGTGGCCGCCGCGCTCATGTATTACGCCGTGGGGCTCTGGGCCTTTGCCGGGGTCCGGATCGTGGCCCAGGCATTCTATGCGCTTCAGGACACGAAGACCCCCGTCAAGATCGCGGCGGTGGCGCTCTTCACCAATATTCTGCTGAGCGCGGTGTTCATCACCCTGACGCCGCTTGCGCACGGAGGGCTTGCGCTGGCAACGTCGCTTGCGGCGGCGTTGAACATCGGCCTGCTCACCGTGCAGCTCAGGAAGAAGATCGGCCGCA
This sequence comes from Nitrospirota bacterium, assembly GCA_036391375.1. GTDB lineage: Bacteria > Nitrospirota > UBA9217 > UBA9217 > UBA9217 > DASWAB01. Next base: position 10,835 of record DASWAB010000175.1, on the reverse strand, counting down.
TGGACGGCAAAAGAATCCTCAATTCTCTTCTAAAGATCGTGCCCGCCTCGCTTGCCATGGGCGCGATCGGATGGTGGGTAAGCAGAAATTCAGTCTGGCAATCGGGGGGGAATGCCCTCCTGAAAATCGGGCTGTTCGGCGGCGGCATGGTCGCGAGCGCATGCTTCTATATATTCATTATGTGGCTCGCCAAGAGCGAGGAACTGATGTTTCTCTGGGGGATGGCGAAGGGAAGAGCGGGGTCCGGGGGCCAGCGGCAAGGAGCGTAGGGATATGCGTTACGATCAAAAACGGATTGTTTTCAAGACCTCCTTGGGATGGGTGGGAGCCGCCGCTACAGAGAGGGGCGTCAATAAGATTGTTCTGCCGAAAAAAAACAAGGATGCGGTCGCGAGGGATTTGGCGAAGGTCAGGCGCAGCCAGTCCCGGTCGCCGCTTCCCGCCGGCGCGACGGCGCGGGAACAGGCAAAACGCCGGGAAAAGAACGCGGAAAGAGCGGCAGTCAAAAAGCATGATATCGATCTATTGAAATATGCGGCGGCCCTCCTCCGGAAATACTTCGCCGGCGAGCGCGTTTTATTTGACGTCCCGCTCGACCTGCGCTATTATACGCCCTTTCAACAGGCGGTCTGGCGGGCAGTCGCGGAAATTCCCCAGGGTGAGACGCGGACTTATGCCTGGGTCGCGAAGCGGATCGGCAAACCTGCGGCCTGCCGGGCCGCGGGCCAGGCCGTGGGCGCAAATCCCGTCCCTATTTTCATTCCCTGTCACCGGGTGATCAGTTCGGCCGGCACGCTGGGCGGGTTTTCGGGCGGGCCCGGGATGAAAAAGAAGCTGCTGGAGCTTGAAAAATATGACCACAGAGCCCGCAGAGAAAAATGCATGTAATCTGAGCGGCAAAGTATGATAACGAGAAATGGTTTCTGATTCCTGCCGCCTTTATTGTATGCAGCCTTTCTCTGTGCTCTCGGTGGCGAAGGCAGGTTTTCATGATTTTAATGCGACTCATCGTCGGCCCTCTCCAGGTGAACTGCTTCATCCTTGCGGACGAGAAGACAAAAGAGGCCGTGGTCATCGATCCCGGAGACGACGCCGGAGACATCCTTAAAATAGTCAGGGACAAGGGCCTTACGGTCAAGGCCATTGTCAACACCCACGGCCACTTCGACCATGTGGGCGCCAACAGGGAAATCAAAGAGGCAACGGGCGCCGAGATCCTCATTCACGAGGGCGACGCGCCGATGCTCGCGATTGCCTCGAAACAAGCCGCGGCATTCGGCATGGATTCGAAGCCGTCACCCCCCGCCGACCGCTATATAAAACAGGGAGACGTCGTCCACGCGGGAGAAGTGTCGCTCAAGGTCCTGCATACGCCCGGCCACTCTCCGGGCGGCGTCAGCCTGATCGAGCAGGGAATGGTTTTTACCGGCGACGCGCTTTTTGCCGGCTCCATCGGCAGGACGGACCTCCCGGGCGGCGACCTGATGACCCTGATCCGTTCGATTAAGACGAACCTCATGACCCTGCCGGACGACACAAAGGTGTTCTCGGGCCACGGGCCCGCCTCCACGATCGGCGACGAACGGCGCGGGAACCCATTCCTGAACGAAGAGTCCGGGTTTGATTAACCGGTTTTTCTTGTGGTTTTCTTTCCACTGTGGTAAATTAGCGGAATCTCGATATCAGATTCAGGGCGCACGAGGCAACGGAAGCTTTTCATCGTGCGTCGTGGACCATGCATTATTTAATCATGAAGGAGAAAACCATGGTTTTCGGTCCCATTCGGGAAGGCCTTACCTTTGACGATGTGCTGCTTCTGCCGGCGAAATCCGACGTCCTGCCCAAGGACGTTGACGTCCGGACGCAGCTTACCAAGCGGATTACGCTCAACATCCCGCTTGTGAGCGCTGCCATGGACACGGTGACCGAGGCAAAACTTGCCATCGCCCTTGCCCAGGAAGGGGGGCTCGGGTTCATCCACAAGGCGCTTCCGATCAATGCGCAGGCCGAGGAGGTTGACAAGGTCAAGAAATCGGAGAGCGGCATGATCATCGACCCCATCACGATCTCTCCGGACGCCAAGATAGCCGACGCGCTGGAGCTCATGAAGAAGTACCGCATCTCGGGCGTGCCCGTGACCAAAGGCCACAAACTCGTCGGCATCCTCACCAACCGCGACCTGCGGTTCGAGACCCGGTACAATCTCAAGGTTTCGGAAGTGATGACCAAGGACCGCCTTGTAACCGCCCCCCTCGGGACCACGCTCGACAAGGCCATGAAGATCCTCCAGAAGTACAAGATCGAGAAGCTGCTGATCGTGGACAAGGACTTCAGCCTGCGCGGACTCATCACCATCAAAGACATCGAGAAGAAGATCAAATACCCGAACGCCTGCAAGGACAAACTGGGGCGCCTGCGCGTGGGCGCCGCGGTCGGCGTGAATGATTATGCGGAGCGCGTGCCCGAGCTCCTGAAGGCGGGCGTTGACCTGGTGGTTGTCGATACGGCCCACGGTCACCACCAGAACGTGATCGATGCCGTGCGGTCCGTCAAGAAAAAATTCCCCGACCTGGACGTTGTGGCCGGCAACATCGCCACCGCCGAGGCCGCGCGGGACCTTATCCGGGCCGGGGCTGACTGCGTCAAGGTCGGTATGGGACCCGGCTCCATCTGCACGACCCGCGTCGTCTCAGGGGCGGGCGTGCCCCAGATCACGGCGGTCATGGACTGCTCCCGGGAAGCGGACAAAGCGGGCATCCCGACCATCGCCGACGGCGGCATCAAGTTCTCCGGCGATATCACCAAGGCGCTCGCGGCCGGCGCGTCGAGCATCATGATCGGGAGCCTCTTCGCAGGCACCGAGGAAAGCCCCGGCGAGACCATCCTGTACCAGGGCAGAAGCTACAAGCTCTACCGCGGCATGGGTTCTATCGGCGCCATGGAGAAGGGCAGCAAGGACCGCTACTTCCAGGCCCATGAAGAGGAACGTGCCAAGCTCGTGCCGGAGGGGATCGAGGGCCGCGTGCCGTACAAGGGCACGCTCGCCGCGAGCGTGCATCAGCTCATCGGCGGCGTGAAGGCCGGCATGGGATACACGGGGTGCGAAAACCTCAAGACGCTCAAGACCAGGGCGCGGTTCGTCAGGATCACGAGCGCGGGCCTGCGCGAATCGCACGTCCATGACGTGGTAATCACCAAGGAAGCGCCGAATTACCGGATGGATTAACAAGTGCGAAATGCGGAGTGTGGATGCCGACTGAACGGCAGTTTTCGTCTGCGGATGATGAACCATGGCGAACGTCGTCAGTATTAACAAAGCGCGCCGCGCACGGGCAGGCAGAGATTCAGTGAGGGCTGATCCTGCGGGCTTTGTTCCCTGCAGCCAGGACATGACGATCTGCGGAGACTGCGAAGGAAACCGCGCCCGGAAGAAGTGCCCCCGGCTCCGGGAGTGGCTCGAGAAAAATACCGTCAATCGATGATGCATGCCTGCGCAAGGGATGAATACCGGACGCCCTGAGCCTTTTCCCGCTCGGGGCGTTTTTGGTTGAAATGAATCATGCCAAACAGGATCAAACTCGCCATCAGCTCCTGTCTCCTCGGAAACAACGTCCGGTACGACGGCGGGAACAAGCGTGATAATGATATTCTCGACGCCTTCGTCCAGATCGCCGAATGGGTCCCTGTCTGTCCCGAGACGGAATCCGGCATGCCGGTCCCGCGTGAACCCATGCAATTGGTCGGCGATATCGTAAAGCCGCGCCTGCTTGCCATCGAGACGAAAATAGACGTAACGGATGTTTTGATGCGCTGGACTGAGGAACGATTGGATCGGCTGAAGGAGGAAGGCGTCTGCGGGTTTGTCTTCAAGGCGCGATCGCCCAGTTGCGGGGTCCGGGACGCTCCGCGTATCGGGCCTGGCGGCGTAAAGCAGGGCGCGGGATTGTTTGCGGGCGCCGTCATGCGGCGGTATCCCTTGATCCCTGTCGAGGATGAAGCCGGCCTCCGGGATCCGTCGCTTCGTGAACGGTTTCTGGAGCGGGTGTCGGCATATTGCCGGTCTTTCAATTGATTTCTTGCGCCGTTGCCGCTGTAATGGACTGTTACCAATCCATAGCGACAGCAGGAAAGGAACGCATGCTGGAACGTATTCAAAAGATCATATCCGCCGCAGGGGTGTCGTCCCGGCGCGCTGCGGAAACACTTATCGTCGAGGGCCGCGTTCGGGTGAACGGCAAGGTGGTGACCGAACTTGGTTCCAAGGCCGACGCCGCGAAAGACCACATCAAGGTTGACGGCAAACTCATTAACCCCCGGCAGACGCCGACATATATCATGTTAAATAAGCCTGCGGGCTACGTAACGACGCTGTCCGATCCCGAGGGCAGGCCCACGGTGCAGGACCTGCTGAAGGGCGTCAGGGTGCGCGTCTATCCGGTGGGCAGGCTCGACTACAACACGGAAGGGATGCTCATTCTGACGAATGACGGCGATTTTGCGCATCTTGTCACCCACCCTAAGCACGAGTTTCCGAAGACCTATCTGGCGAAGATCAAGGGCGCGCTCGATGAAAAACAGGTGGAATCCCTTGAGTCGGGCGTCTATCTTGAGGACGGGAAGACCGCGCCGGCGAAACTGAGAAAGATCCGAAAGGAAGAGGCGAACTCCTGGGTGGAGATCACCATTCATGAGGGCAGGAAGCGGCAGGTGCGCCGCATGTTCGACCGTGTCGGCCGCTCGGTGATCAAGCTCAGGAGGATCAGGACCGGCAACCTGTCGCTGGGCGACCTTGCGGAAGGGACGTTCCGCCATCTGACCCCGGCGGAGGTCAAAGGGCTGAGGGAGATGGCGCAGAGCCCGGAGACGAAGGCTGCTTTTGCTGAAGGCAGGGGCCGGAGGGCGGAAACCAAACAGCGGAGCATAGCGGAGAACAGCAGAGAAGTCCGACGCGCGACTGAAGGGCGAAGGCCGGACCGCGGGATGCGGCCGGACAGGAAGCGCGGCCTGAAGGCAAAGGGCAGGGACGGAGAGCGAAGAGCAGGGGAAAAGCGGCGGAAGATGCCAAGAGGTAAGCGTGAGGAGTAAAAAGAAAACGGATTATCTTCGCGCGCAGGTCATCATCCACGGTCTCGTCCAGGGCGTCTGGTTTCGGGCCAGCGCCAGGGACGAAGCGATCCGCATCGGCGTGAACGGCTGGGTGCGGAACCTTCCTGACGGCAGCGTGGAAGCCCTTTTCGAAGGGGAAAAAAAGAACGTTGAAGAAATGATCGGCTGGTGTCACAAGGGGCCGTCCGGCGCGCGGGTGAGCACGGTGGACATCTTCTGGGAGCCGTACCAGGGAGAGTATAAGAATTTTGAAATCCGCTATGGCTATGGCAGGTAGATATTTTTCTCTTGTCTTCCTTCTTATCGTTTTCCCCGCATGCAGGGCCGACGAAAAACGGGTGGAACAGAAGAAGCCCGGGCCGACGGCCATCATCCTAAAGCAAAGGCGTCCCGTCTTGAGCGCGGACCAGCGAACGGAACTCGGCTTCCCAGCCGACCTGATCGCGGACATCGAGCTTGCTGCAGGCGGGGAGGCAGAGCCGTTTTTTGCAACGGAGGTCGTGCACTCGGAGAACCTGAAAGGAGAGGCGGAATTCGAGCAGAAAAAGCTTGCCGGGTTCAGCGTGCGAACGAAAAATACCGATGAGCTCATCGCTTCCCGGCGCGCCGGGCTTCGCGCCAGGGGATACCTCATCTTCAAGAGCCACAGAGGATACGGAAGTCTGCCGGATATAGTGACGGTCGTCAAGGGGCGCAGTTCATATGACATCCTGAAAATGCAGGGGACGGAAGCGCCGGAGTATCAGATCGGCACAAAAGAGATCGTCGCATGGCTGAAAGAGCGGCAGAACGACGCGGCCTTCGTGATTACCGGCGCCGGGGCAGACTGGCTTGAGGCGCGTTTTATAAAGCCGCCGCACAACATCCGCCTCTTCGCAAAAAAAGCGGCCGCCTTCGCGCCCGATGTGCTGGGGCGCGGTCCGCTGAGCCTGAACAAACTGGCCGGGAGCATGGAACAGATGAACGGATTCTATCTTGTGTGGGATTGACGGGCGAAGTTTTCCCACAACAAAAACAAATTTGGACAAAACAAAAAGGTTGACAACACAAATAAACATGGTTACAATAAAAAATCATGCGGGCATTTTTATCAGGTGACAGGGCAGCGGGGCGCCGATGAACCTCCCGAATTATATTACACTTGCCCGGATCATCCTCATCCCCTTTTTTATCAATTTTATGATTTACGGCTATTACCGGGCGGCCCTCGCGGTCTTCGCGGCGGCCTGCGTTTCCGATGCGCTTGACGGGATGATTGCGCGGATGACCAATCAAAAGACCGAGTTGGGCGCATTCCTCGACCCCGTGGCGGACAAACTGCTCATCATCGCCGCGTTTGTAACGCTCGTGTTGCTCAACATGCTGCCGGTATGGCTCGTCATCATTGTCGTGAGCAGGGACGTCATCCTCGTGCTCGGCAGCGCCGTTATCTACTTTTTGGGGCATGAATTCAAGGCGCGGCCTTCCCTCGTCGGGAAGGCCACCACGGCTCTGCAACTGGCTGTGGTAATCATCTCGCTCCTGGTGAAGCACAGCGGCAAAATGCTGCCGGTGCGGATTCTCATGGCGACAACGGCCGTTTTTACGATAGCGTCCGGGGTGCACTATGTTTCCCGCGGCATACAAATCGTCGGACAGGACCAGCGGTGATCAGGCCATATCGCCGATCCCGCGGAACGGAGGCGCAGCATGAAAATATCGGAGATCATCAGACAGGCGCTTGAAAAGAAGGGTTTCAAGAACCTGAAGGACGCTTCCAAGGTGCTCGGGATCAGCCCCGAACTCCTGCGGGTTACGATCAACAAAGGGCATATCCCCAAAGACAAGACGCTTATCACCATAGCGAACAAACTGGGCCTTGACAAGTCCGTCCTTATTCTCACCGCCCACCAGGAAAAGGTTCCCGCCGAAGTAAAGGGCTTTTTCCTCTCCCCTTCGCAGGCAAAATTCAGACGGGGGAAGCGCAAATATCCGCTGTCCGAGGAGCAGATCAACTACCTCGAAAAGATTATGAGCGTGGACGAAATCATGATGCTGCGAAAGTTCCGCCAGGTGTCCGATGAGGCGAGAGTGCAGATAGAAGGGTACGTCGATTTCATGTTCGCCTCCAAGAGGAGCGCCTGATTGATCGAGGTCGAGCGAGTCCGGCCCGGGAGCGTTGCCGCCCGGCTGGGGTTGAAACCGGGAGATGTTCTCGATTCCGTTAACGGCAGGGAAGTCCGCGACGTTATCGATTATCGATTTTACATCGCCGAGGAACGCGTCTCGATCTCGCTTCACAGGGGAAGCGGAAAGGCCAGGACGTTCACCGTTCAAAAGGCCCCTGACGACAATCTTGGACTCGGGTTCTCCCCCTTCCGCATCACGCGCTGCAGGAACCGCTGCATCTTCTGCTTTGTCGATCAGATGCCCCCGCACTGCCGGAAAAGCCTCTATATAAAGGACGACGATTACCGCGCCTCCTTTTTGTACGGCAATTACATCACCCTGGGCGCTCTTTCCGAAGCGGATTGGTCGAGGATCTTCAGCCAGCGGCTGAGCCCCCTTTATATCTCCGTCCATACGACCGACCCCGCCCTGAGATCGTTCATGCTGGGAAACACAAATGCCCCTGACATCATGGAGAGCATGAGGCGCCTGGCCGCGGGCGGCGTCAGGATGCATACCCAGATCGTACTCTGTCCGGGAGTCAATGACCGCGAGCATCTTCAGAAGACGGTGGAAGACCTGTCCCGCTTGTTTCCGGCGGTGTCTTCAATAGCGGTGGTGCCGGTGGGGCTCACCGCCTACCGGAAAGGTTTGTTTCCACTCAGGGCGTTCACGAAGCATGAGGCCCGCGCGGTGGTCGATCAGCTTACGCTTGCGGGGAGGCGCTTCAAAAGACGATTCGGCGCCCGCCTCGTATTCGCTTCCGATGAATTCTACGGCAAGGCCGGCGTGCCGGTCCCCCGGCCTTCCTTCTACGAGGACTTTCCGCAGCGGGAGAACGGTGTGGGCATGGTCTCGGAGTTCCTGGGAGAAGTCTCTCGCGTCAGGCTTCCGAAAAAACTTGGGCCCATACGGGTCACGATGGTTACCGGCGCGTCGTTCGCCGCCGTTCTCAGGACCGTTCTGGAAAAGGTGACAATGATCGAAGGCGTGCGGGTCAACCGGGTGACCGTTCAGAACGGCTTCTTTGGGCCGTCGGTGACGGTAGCGGGCCTCTTGACGGGCGGCGACATCCTCCGCGCGCTTCGCGGCAGGCGCCTGGGCGACCTGGTGCTGGTTCCCGCGAACGCGCTGAAGGAAGATGAAGACGTGTTCCTCGACGGCATGACGCTCGAACAATTGGAACGGGCGCTGAACGTCCGGACCAGGAAAGCGGAGGGCTTCGCGGAAATGATACAGATTCTGCGCGCAGCGGGGAAAACGACATGATCTCCGGAAGGGCGAGGGTTTACGGCATCTTCGGGTTCCCGGTGGAGCACTCGTTTTCTCCGGGGATGCACAACGCGGCGTTCGACAAACTCGGCATGGACGCCTGTTACGTGCCGTTTGCGGTGAGCCCCGATAAACTGGGGGAGGCGGTCAGGGCCATCACCTCCCTCAGACTCTGCGGGCTGAATGTAACGGTCCCGCACAAGGAAAAGGTGATTCCGTATCTGGACGAGCTTTCCGAGGCGGCGCGGCTCATCGGCGCGGTGAATACGATCGAGGTGAGGGACGGAAGACTCGTCGGCCACAATACCGACGGGAGGGGATTTCTCCGGGCGCTTAAGCAGGACGCCCGCTTCAATCCCAGGGGCAGGAGCTTTTTCTTTACCGGTTCCGGCGGCGCCGCCCGCGCGGTGGGGTTCAGTCTCGCGCTTGCCGGCGCGAAAAAAATCGTGTTTCACGACGTCGACGCCGCAAAGGCTGATGTCTTGGCGAATGATATCCGCCGGAGAACCGGCGCGGACGCGGAAACCGCAGGCCCCGATATGCTCGCAGCCGTCACGAACGAGGCCGACTGCCTGATCAACGCCACCCCGCTCGGCCTTCGGAAAACGGATCCATTGCCAATCGGGAAGGATTCCATCCTGAAAAGACACCTCGTCTGCGACCTGGTTTACAATCCGCCCGAGACTGCGCTCCTCAGGGCCGCCAGGGCGCGCGGCGCCAAACGGTTTTCGGGCCTCGGGATGCTCCTGTATCAGGGGGTAATCGCGTTCGAGATCTGGACCGGCAGAAAAGCGCCGGTGCCCGTCATGAAGAGAGCGCTCACCCGGCAGATCCGGTAATCCCGCGCCGTAGCATCCCCCGGCTCCCTGTAGAGACCGGAGGGCTCCACTGTGATCCCGGTCACAGGAATGGGCCTGGTTTGCTTGACAGCGCAGCGCGATTACAGTAATATATGAACCATATCATTTCCTAATGAGGAGCTTTTATGTCGATGACGGGTAGACTCGGCTCAATGCTTGTTTCGTCGGGTCTCATTACGGATGATCAACTCAAAAGGGCGCTGTCCGCTCAGAAGAACGAAGGCGGCAGGCTCGGCTCCATTCTCGTGAAGCTGGGGTTCGTTCAGGAAGACAGACTCATGACCTTCCTGAGCAAGCAGTATGGCGTGCCCTATGTGGATCTGAACAAATTCGAGATCAACCCTGCAGTCATCAAGCACATTCCCGCAGAGGTAGCCCAGAAATACCGCATCATGCCCATCAACCGCGCCGGCGCGACCATCACCATCGCCATGGTCGATCCCTCCAACATATTCGCCATCGACGACATCAAATTCATGACCGGCTACAATGTCGAGGCGGTGGTTGCGACCGAAGGCTCCATCGTGGAGGCGATCAAGAAGTATTACGGGGGGGCCAAGTCCCTCGTCGCGGCCAAAGGCGGGGCGATGTCGCCGGCGATCGATGAAAAAAAGCTTACTCTGAACGCCAAGGACTACGATCTTGATGATAGCAGCCAGATGGACGCCTTTGTCGATGACATCGACACCGGCGGCGTGGTGGACGTCGATGACTTCGACAGCCTCGTGCACGGCGCGGTCGAGGACCTCGAGGTCGTTGAAGACAGTTCCGCCCAGGACCAGCTTTCCGGAGAAGTTGACGCCCCGATCGTCAAGCTCGTGAACGGCATCCTGCTCCGTGCCGCGAAGATGGGGGTCTCCGACATCCATATCGAACCGTATGAAAGAAAGTTCCGGGTCCGGTACCGGCTCGACGGGGTGCTCACCACGGTGATGGGCCTTCCGCTCAAAATCAAGAATGCCGTCATATCGAGAGTCAAAATCATGTCGCAGCTTGACATCGCGGAGCGGCGGCTCCCTCAGGACGGCAGGATCAAGCTCAAGATGGGAAAGAGCAAGACCATGGACTACCGCGTCTCGGTGCTCCCCACCTTGTTCGGCGAGAAGATCGTGTTGCGGCTCCTTGACAAATCCAATCTTCAGCTCGACATGACCAAGCTCGGTTTCGACGAAGACCAACTCGTGGATTTTAAGGGCGCCCTCGATAAACCGTTCGGCATGGTTCTGGTGACGGGGCCCACCGGGAGCGGCAAAACGACCACGCTTTATTCTGCGCTGAGCGAATTGAACAAGGACTCGGAGAACCTCATGACCGCGGAAGACCCGGTGGAGTTCAACCTGATGGGGATCAACCAGGTGCAGATGAAGGACGAGATCGGGCTGAATTTCGCCGCCGCGCTCCGCTCTTTTCTCCGCCAGGACCCCGACATTATCATGGTCGGCGAGATCC
>DASWAB010000174.1:0-4030 GCA_036391375.1 Nitrospirota bacterium | reverse complement strand
GCGAGCCCCTCGCCGTGGGCGACCCAGATGCCGAGCACGGAATTTTCCATGCCGGAAAGCATGAGGGAGGGGCTCTTCAGGATCTTCACGGTCGAGAAGCGCGACTCGAAGCGGCCCGATTTGTTATGGATAAAGCGCGGCTGGAGCTCGTCCGCGATCCCGCGCCAGGGCACCCATCCCAGGAGCGCCATGAGCTGGCATCCGTTGCACACACCGAGGCTGAAGGTATCAGGCCGGTGATAGAACTTCTCGAACTGGTCCCAGATCTTTTTATTGAATCTAATCGAGGCGGCCCAGCCCTTGGCCGAGTCCAGGACATCCGCATAACTGAACCCGCCGACAAAAACCACGCCGCGGAATCGGTCGAGCGTGATCCTCCCCTCGAGCAGGTCGGTGACGGTCACGTCCCAGGGCTCGAAGCCGGCAAGGTAGAACGACGAGACCATCTCGCGGTCGCCGTTGCTTCCCTCCTCGCGGACGATCGCGATCTTTGGCTTTCCGGTCCCGCAGAGAATGTTCTCCCCGGTCTGGTTCGGCGTAAAGGGAATGACAAAAGACGGGCCTTTTCGATCGTAGATGTTTTTCCGCTCCTCACGAATGTTGTCGGGGTTGCGCTGCATGAGGTCGAGCTGGTGGCTTGTCTCTTCCCAGAGGTCCCGGAGCACGCGCATGTCCTCGTCTAAGACAGGGTGAAGCGCGGAGGGTGAAGTGCGGAGTGAAATCGAGATCCGCTTGTCCTTCGTGGTTCTTCCGATGACTTGGTAGGGTACCGAGGCATTGTCCAGGACCGAGAATATCTTTGATTCTTCTGACGGAAGGTACTCGATTGCGAGGCCGAGTTCCTCGGCGAAGAGCGCGGCGATGGCGTCGTCCTGCTTTTCCAGTTCGATTGCGAGGCCGCAGTTTCCGGCGAAGGCCATTTCGAGGAGCGTGGCCGCAAGCCCGCCGTCGGAGCGGTCGTGGCCGGCGAGAACAAGTCTGTCGGAAACGAGCTTTTGCACGGCGTTAAATGTCCTGGTCAAGAGCTGCGGGTCGTCGAGGTCCGGCGATTCGTCACCGACCTGGCCGTAGACGTGGGCGAGCGCCGAGCCGCCCATGCGGTTTCGTCCGTTCCCGAGATCGATGAAGAGGAGCCTGCTCGTTCCCGGCATCTTGATGTCCGGCGTTACGGTCTTGGTAATGTCCGGGCAGGTGACGTACGCGGAAATGACGAGCGTGCCCGGAGACTTCACGGTCTCGCTCGTTCCGTCCGGGTTCGTGACCTTCGCGGCCATGGACAGGCTGTCCTTGCCCCCGTCCACGGCCATGCCGAACTCTACCATCACGTCGCGCATGGCGACCGCGGCGTCGTAGAGACGCGCGCCTTCGCCGGGGAGCTTCGGCGCCCACATCCAGTTCGCGGAGCAGCGGATGTCTCCAAGGCCGGAGACTTCGGCCCAGACGATGTTCGTCAAGGCCTCGCCCACGCTCATCCTTGCCATGGCCGCCGGGTCGATCAGTTCTTTTACGGGCTGCTCCCCGATGGAGAGCGCGGCGCCGGTCAGGCCGAAGTGCGACTGGGCGATCACCGCGACATCGGAGACCGTGAGCTGGAGGGGCCCCGCGCACTGCTGCCGGGCGATCAGGCCGGTGACCGAGCGGTCAACCTTGTTCGTGAGAAAGCGCTTCGAGCCGACCGATACGAGGCGAAGCACCCGGTCGAGCGCATTCCTGACCGTGAGGTCCCCGGGAAGATCGAGCGGCTTGAGGACGGTTTTTTTCCTGTCGAGCCTGAACACCTTCTGCGGCATGTCGCCAAGGACCTTGGCGAGTTCGAGGTTCTCCGGTGTTGACTGGTCCTTTTCATCGTGCAAAACGATGAAGCCGTTGCCCGTGATCTTTCCGATCACGGCCACGGGGACTTTCTCGCGGTCGCAGAGCGACCGGAAAAGCCTTTCGTGTTCCGGTTTGAGCAGGAGGGCGTTCTGCTCCTGATATTCCGCGCCCCAGATTTCGAGGACCGAGAGCGTATTGTCGCCGACTTGTATCTTTCCGATCTCGATTTTCGCGCCCGCGGGATGCACGATCTCCTTGACGACGTTGCAATTGCCGCCCGCGCCCTGGTCATGGATGCTCTGAATGGGGTTCCTGTCCCCCAGCTCAACGCAGGCGCGAATCACGCGGTTTAGCTTCTGCTCCATCTCGGCGTCGCCGCGCTGCACGGCGTTGAAGTCCAGCTCGGCGATGTTTTCCCCCTGGATCATGGACGAGGCGGCGCCCCCGCCCATGCCGATCCGGTAGGCCGGGCCCCCGATCTTGACGACGAGCATGCCCTTTTCGGGCGCGGATTTTCTGACATGCAGCGAATCCAACTGGCCGATGCCGCCGGAGAACATGATGGGCTTGATCCACTCCCTCCGCTCGCCGTCCGGCGTGCGAAGGCCGAAGGACCGCGTAAAGCCCTGGATCACCGGCTCGCCGAACTTGTTGCCGTAGTCTGAAGCGCCATTGCTTGCCTCGACCTCGATCCGCAGCGGCGAGGCGAGATTATTTGGATATGTATAGGCCGCGTCCTCCCACGGGAGCTCGTAGCCGGGGATGCGGAGGTTCCCCACGCAGTAGGCCGCGGTGCCGGCGACCACGAGGCCGCCCGTGCCCGTTGCCTGCACGTCCCGGATGCGGCCGCCGGTGCCCGTCTCGGCCCCCGGGAAGGGCGCGACGCCCGAGGGGAAATTGTGCGTTTCGGCGGTCAGGATGATGTGGTATTTCCTCTTCGTCTCGCGGAAAGCGGACGGCTTGCCGATGGCCTCCGGCATGATGGTCGTGATGTCGTAGCCGGCGATGGCGCTCGAGTTGTCGCTGAAGGCGATGACGCTGTTGTTCCTGTTCGCCTCGTAGGTGTCCTTTACGATCTTCATGAGCGTTTCGGGCGCTTCCCTGCCGTCCACGATCAGCCTGCCGCGGAAGAACCAGTGGCGGGAGTGCTCGCTGTTCGACTGGGAGAGGTCGAAGCATTCGACGTTCGTGGGATCGCGCCGGATGTCGTTCACGAAAAGATTCGTATAATAATTGATGTCCCAGTCATCGAGCCCCAGCCCCATCTCGCAGTTGATTTTCTCCAGCGCGGCCCTGCCCCCTTTCCTGAGCGGAACGATCCTGACCGGCTCGGGCTTGATGCCGGGCTCGAACGTTCGAAGCGGCTCGGGGTACGGGCACTCGGTCATCCGGTCATGCACCAGCGCGAGGAAGGCCAGCTCCTGGTCCCTGGTCAGGGACGCGTTCTGGGCGAGGTCCAGCCGGAACCGCCGGGAGCGCTCGATCCGCGAAATTTTTTTCAGGCTGCAGGCATGGCAGACCGAAACAGCGTTCGTGGACCAGGCGGTGGTGAAATTCATGCGGGGACCGGCTTCAAGGATCGAATGCGGATTGCAGAGGGCGGAGTGCGGCGTCAGGAAGCTTTTATCGGAAAAGTTTGCAGGCTCGAAGGTCTCTGCAAGGAGCCAGCGGAGCAGACGCAGCTCGGCCCGGCCGAGCGCGGCGGCCGCGGCAATGTTGAAGCAGAACTCGGTCTCGATCCCGTGGATTGCGGGTGAAACCTGTTGTTGTGAGGCCGCAAGCAGCCCGGCGGCCTGGTAGGCCGAGAGGGCCGGGGTGCGGTAGAGATGGTAGAGAGCCATTGGTTTGAATATTCTTAAATGAAATAGAGCAAAGGAAAGAAGGCGAAGGCGGCCCCGTTCCCGCTGCGTTCGTTTTCAGGAGGCGGCCCGTCTGGAAAAAGGCCTACCGCTCCGCGTACGACGCGACATTCTGCCCGGCGGACTCTTTCTCGGCGGCCATTTCGCATTTTCCGTCGAAGGTGACGCCTTCTTCAATGATGAGCTTGGGCGTCCTGATGTTGCCCTGGATGTTCGCCGGGGCGAGGACATGCACCTTCTGGCTCGCAGTGACGTTGCCCACAATCCTGCCGCTGGTGATGATCGTGCCCACGGTGATCTCTCCCTGAAGGTAAGCGCCGTCCCCGGCAATCAGGGTGTCCTTGGAGACGACCTCG
>DASWAB010000173.1:0-6589 GCA_036391375.1 Nitrospirota bacterium | reverse complement strand
AAGATGGCGCTTAATGGCATGCAGTTTTTTGATCTCATAACAACCCAAACATATGGTACTGCAAGTGGATCAATGGTAAAAACCTTAGCAGGTGCTTTTACTCCTGGCAGCTGTGGAGTAGGCATTGCCTGTCTTGATGCTGCCCAATTCATGTCATCTGGCTGGGCGCGATTTGATTTTGCTGACGGTAACTTCCTCGAAGGCAAGGCAAGGGGCGATGGATTCGCCGGCAAAGTCGGCGCGGTTTATAAAGTGAGCAACGATGTGCATGTCGGCTTGACCTATCACAGCAAGACATGGCTCGGCGATATGGAGGCGAATGGCGCAACAGTATCGATGAATGTCGCAGGTCCCGGCGTCGGCGGCGGACCCGTAACGATCCCCGTTACCGGTAAGATACAGGTCAAGGATTTCCAGTGGCCTCAGACAGCGGGGGTTGGCCTTGCCTATAAAGCGACACCCGAGCTTTTGATTGTGTTCGATTACAAATGGATCAATTGGGCCGACGTGATGAAGGATTTTAAGATGACCTTTACGGCGGATGCGACGCAGGCTGACCTTAATGCGAAAAATTTTGGTTTAGGGGGGCAGTCCCTCGATGCCGCTCTTTACCAAAAGTGGAAGGACCAGCATGTGTTTATGATCGGCGCCGGTTATAAAGTGAGTCCAGAGTGGACGCTGCGCGCGGGATTCAATTACGCCAACAACCCGATTCCCGATACTTATCTGAATGCGTTGTTTCCGGCCATCGAAAAGACCCACGTGACGATAGGAGCGGGTTATATGATCAGCACGGCATCGAGTATTGACGCCTCGTTCACGTACGCGCCGGAAGTGAAGGCGACATCGGGTCCGAATGCTCCCGAAGGGGCGACCGTGGCCCACAGCCAGACAAACGCGCAGATCATGTACGGCTACCGGTTCTAAGCTTATCGGCGATTTTGGAGCCGTATGTGATGAACAGGAAGCAATCTCCTGAAAAGGGATTGCTTCTTTTTTTGCCTTTGACTGCGGCCGCCGGTTGTATTATATTGACGGCGCATACGACATGAAAATACTTTTTATCAAACTCTCCGCCATCGGCGATGTGGTGCAGACGTTGCCCGCCCTGGAGGCGATCAAAAAAGCATATCCCGAAAGCGAAGTCACCTGGGTCGTCGAAGAGGCGGCTGCGGGAATCCTCGAAGGCCATCCGCTCATCGGCCGGCTTCTGGTCTCCCGCAGAAAAGCGTGGCTCCGCATGCTCAAGAATCCGTTCCTGCTCGCCAAAGGCATGGGCGGCATCCTGAAATTCATCCGCGAACTGCGGGGCGAGCGCTATGACATCGCAATAGATTTTCAGGGGCTTTTGAAGAGCGGGCTTCTGATCGGCCTGGCGCGCGCGACGCGGAAGATCGGCTTCGACCGCACGCGCGAGTTTTCGTACCTGTTTCTGAACGAGCGCCTGCCTCCCTATGATATCGAGAAGCACGCGCTCGACCGGTATCTCGACGTAGCGCGCTATCTCGGCGCGAAAGCCCCGTCTCCTTCCTGCGCGCTTCCGATCTCGCACGAGATTTCAGGCATCAGAAAAAAGATAGATGTTCTGAACCCGCAGAAGCGGCCGCTGATCGTCATGAATCCGGTGGCTCGATGGACGACGAAGCTCTGGCCCGAGAGAAATTTCGCGGAGCTGGCGGACCGCCTGGTGAAAGAGCAAAACGCCTTTGTGGTCTTTACGGGAAGCCGTGAAGACCGCCCGGTGATCGACCGTATTACTGCGATGATGAATGAAAAGGCCCTGAACTGGGCGGGAGAAACCACGCTCAAGGAACTGGCCGCGCTCGCGCTGCTTGCCGACCGGTTCATCACCACCGACACCGGGCCCATGCACCTTGCTGCCGCGGCCGGGGCCAAGGTCATAGCATTGTTCGGCCCGACGGCCCCGTGGAGGACCGGTCCTTACGGGCCGTCGCAGATTGTCGTGCGCACGGGGATAGAATGTTCACCGTGTTTCAAAAGAGAATGCGGCGCTCTCCGGTGCATGGAGGGAATAACGGTGGCAGAGGTGTTCGAAAAGATCAATTTTGCATTTTGAATTCAGCTGGCTGTCCGCTGCATCTCCGCGGTTCTCTCGATGTACTTCACGGTCTGCTCCAGCGTCAGTCTGCGGTCGTTGAGCGCCCAGAAGAAAAATTCGTCCACGGACAGAAAGCGCCCCTGCGCATCGCGGTACGAGGAAAGGACGTCGACGGACGCCTTGTCCGTAACGACCTGTCTTGAAGCTATCAACTCATCGAGGAGGCCCGGAAATTCCGCAAACCAGGCCTCGTAGAGCTTGCCTTTGCTTTTGCCGACGCGGTCCTTGATCAGGTTCAGCACAAAACGGTAGAGCCCGGCCTGATCGCTCATCATGCGCGTGGGATCGATAAGAATGGAGTGCATCCCTATGGCCTGGGTGATCTCCTCGTACTTTGCTTTCTTAAAAAGCTCCTCAATTTTTGTTTTGAGCGCCTCCCTCTGTTCGATGCTCGACACTTGAACGACTTCCGGCATGATGGCGGCCCCCCCTTGACGAAAGATTTGAACGGCGACAATCGCTATTTTATTACAACGTATAAAAAGAAGCAAGAGATATTATTTTCGGGAGCCAACAAGTCGCTGAAAAAACTCACCATGCCATTGCGAGGAGCGTTTTTTGCGACGCGGCGATCTCGAAGTTATTAATCTCTCCGTTCTTTGCGCTTCCCGATGATAGAAGCGTCATCCTGCGCCCGAGCGCGGGACTGAGGCGTTTCTTTTTCGGTTACCTCTTTGATAGAAGCGCGCGCAATCCGCAGCATACGCGCGAGTTCGTTCGGGGAAATCGAGAGCGGAGGCATGAGTACGATTACATTCCCAAGCGGCCGGATGATGAGGCCCCGTTTACGGCATTCCCGGGTGACGCGCATGCCCATCTTTGCCTCAATGGGATAGGGCTTTTTTGTTGCCTTCTCTTTCACAAGTTCTATGCCGACCATGAACCCGCGCTGCCTGACCTCGCCCACATGATCGAGCGTTTTGAAGCCTTCCAGCATCTCCGCGAGGAGAGCGATCTTTGTCCTCAGTTGCTGCAGCAATTTTTCTTTTCTGAAAAGCTCGAGGTTCGCAAGGGCCGCCGCGCAGGCCAGGGGATTTCCCGTATAGGTATGGCCGTGGAAAAAGGTCTTGAATTCGCTGTATTCTCCGAGGAAGCCCCGGTAAATCGCCTCGGTCGTAAGCGTCGCGGCCAGGGGAAGATAGCCTCCGGTGAGTCCCTTGGCCATGCACAGGAGATCGGGCGCGACCCCCTCGTGCTCGCAGGCGAACATTTTCCCTGTTCTGCCGAAGCCGGTCGCCACTTCGTCTGCGATCATAAGAATGTCATATCTGGCACAGAGCTGTCTGATCTTCCTCAAATATCCCGGCGGCTGGACAAGCATGCCGGCGGCGCCCTGGACCAGCGGTTCGATGATGAGGGCCGCGGTATTCCTGCTGTGCCTCCGGATCACTTTTTCCGCGTGCCCGGCGCAGGCGAGCCTGCACCCGGGGTAGGTTTCGCCCAGAGGGCACCGGTAGCAGTGGGGGGACTCGATCTTGATCGTGCCGAACAGCAGGGGCCGGTAGATTTTATGGAACAAATCGATTCCGCCCACGCTGACTGATCCGATAGTGTCGCCGTGATACGCCTCCCTGAGGGAGATGAACCCGGTTTTGGTCCGGTATTTCGGCCCTTTCTGCTGCCAATACTGGAAAGCGATCTTGAGCGCGATTTCGACGGCCGTTGAGCCGCTGTCGGAATAAAAGACCCTGGTGAGCCCGGGGGGGGCTATCTGGACGAGTCTTTCCGCGAGCAGAACGGCGGGAACGTTCGAGAGACCCAGGAGGGTTGAGTGGGCGATCTTCCTGATCTGCGCGGAAACGGCGCGGTCGATCTCCTTTTTCCGGTGCCCATGGACAGTGACCCAGAGCGATGACACGCCGTCAAGATATTTTTTCCCTAGAATATCGGTGAGGTAAGTTCCCCTGCCGCGCTCGATGATGACCTGAGGCTCTTTTCCCCAGTCCTGCATCTGAGTGAAGGGGTGCCAGAGATAGCGCTTGTCTGCTGCTTCGATGCGGCGCGCCGCAGGGCGCTGTCCGGCCTGTTTGGGTGGCAAGAATCATCCTCCGTTTTGTGTAGTCATGCCGTTCGTATTATAGGGCGCCGGCCCTGTTTGTCAATAATAAAAAGGGCTTGAAAAGACTGGCTTCTTTTTGGTAAAATATACCAGTTGTCATTGTGATCGTGAAGCGGTTCATCTGTCTATAAATTAATTTATACTCATAATCTTGCCGCGTGCAATTATCCGGAGGTTCTTTTCCCCATGCTCAATAAAAAACGATTTTATCTTGCTGGCGCGTTCATCCTTGTTCTTGGCGTATTTGTCGGGCTCGTGCTGTCGTCGCACCTCGATATTATGACGCCGCTCCCCGCAAAGAGCCAGATATCTTCCAAGTCAATCGAAGTCCTGACGCAACTCTCCGAGGCCCAGTCCGAGGTCGCCGCGGTCGCAACTCCATCAGTGGTGAACATTTCCACGACGCGGGTGATCAAGTCGAGGGAAGAAGGGCCCTTCGACCTGTTCGAGGACCCTTTTTTCAGAAGATTCTTCGGCGACCAGTTCCCGCATCCCAACATTCCGAAGGAGCATAAAGAACAGAGTCTGGGGTCCGGCGTTATCGTCTCGGAGGACGGCTACATCGTAACGAACAACCATGTGATCGAAAAGGCTGAGGAGATCAAGGTCCTGCTTTCGAACAAGCGGGACTTCAAGGCCAAGCTTATCGGCGCCGACCCGAAGACCGACATCGCCGTCGTCAAGATCGATGCAAAAGGCCTGACGGCGCTTCCGTGGGGAGACTCCAACAAACTGAAGGTCGGAGAGATCGTGTTTGCGATCGGCAACCCCTTCGGATTGAACCAGACCGTGACCATGGGCGTGATCGGCGCCGTGGGGCGCGCGAATGTGGGGATCGCGGACTACGAGGATTTCATCCAGACCGATGCGGCTATCAACCCCGGAAACTCGGGCGGCGCGCTCATCAATGCGCGGGGGGAGCTTATCGGCATCAATACCGCTATTCTGTCGAGGACCGGCGGATACCAGGGGATCGGCTTTGCCGTTCCAAGCAGCATGGCCAAGCAGGTGATGGAAAGCCTGCTGAAGTATAAAAAAGTTGTCCGCGGCTGGCTCGGAGTGAGCATCCAGGAGGTCACTCCCGACCTTGCCGAAGAGTTCGGCGTCAAAGACCTCAAGGGCGCCCTGGTGAGCGGAGTTATGAAGGGAAGCCCGGCCGAAAAGGCAGGCATCAAACAGGGTGATGTGATCCTTCAGTACAACGGCAAGGATATTGAGGACACCGGCCACCTCCGGAACATGGTGTCGCAGACCCCCATCGGGACGTCGGTGAAGGTAAGGCTGTTCCGCAACAAGAAGGAACTTGACCTGGAAGTGGCCATCGCCGAGCTGCCGAAAAAGCTTGCCGAAACGTCCGCCCGCGAGGAAGAGCAGGGTGAAAGCAACGAAGAGAGCAACGCCCTTGCCGGCCTCGTCGTGCGCGAGCTTACTCCCGACCTCGCCAAGCATTTCGGGCTCGACGAGAACGAGAAGGGAGTGGTGGTGCTCAAGGTGGATGCCGGCAGCCGGCTCTATGAGGCCGGGATCAGGCCGGGAGATGTTATCCTTCAACTCAACCAGAAAAATGTCTCGTCGCTGGAAGACTACAAACAGGCCGCCTCGAAGATAAAGGCCAAAGAGAGGATCCTGCTTCTTATCCGGAGGAAGGGGCAGGACCTGTACGTTACCGTCAAGCCGGAATAGACCGCGCCCTCAAGTGGTTGAGTATTTCCCCGTAGGTTAAGGGCACAATCCCATCAGAGAAGCGCAGAGAGCATATTTTTTCTCAAAGGAGGTGAGAACGTGGGACTTATACTTATAAGAATATTGTTTGTTTTTTTAGGCATGCTGTTCGGATACTATGTGTCGACGCAGCTCTATGATCAGGTCAGCAAGATCGAAGGAGTGGCAATCGGGTTCGGAGTTACCGTCTTCATTATCCTTACGGAGTTTCTGTTCAGGCGGGTCTCATTAAAGGTCATCGTCGGCGGCATCCTCGGCTTCATCCTCGGCCTGATGTCGGCGAATCTCATCGCGGCTCCCCTGAAACTCGTGCCTCTCGAAAGGAGCATTGTAAACTTTATTCTCCTTCTCATGAATGGGTTTTTCGGATACATCGGCATCACCATCGGCATCAGGGAGGGGGAACGGTTCAATCCCTCGAACATCAAGAAACTGTTCCGGGGAGGGGCGGATGAGAACATCAAGATCATGGATACGAGCGTGATCATCGACGGACGGATCGCGGACGTGTGCGAGACGGAGTTCCTCGACGGCACCATCATCATCCCGCAGTTCATCCTGCACGAACTCCAGCATATAGCCGATTCCTCGGATTCTCTGAAGCGGGCGCGGGGCCGGCGCGGACTCGATATCCTGCACCGCATCCAGAAGATGAGCCACATGGAGGTCCGCATCACGGAGGACGACTT
>DASWAB010000172.1:0-7407 GCA_036391375.1 Nitrospirota bacterium | reverse complement strand
TGGAAGAGAAGTTGAAGCTCGCGAGCGCCTATAACCGGAGCCTGCTGGAAGCGAGCCTCGACCCCCTCGTGACGATCGACGCGGACGGAAAGATCACCGACGTGAACGCCGCCACGGAAAAGGCGACGGGCCGCTCCCGCGAGGAGTTGATCGGCACGGACTTCTCCGACTATTTTACGGAGCCCGATAAGGCCCGCGCAGGGTATCAACGGGTCTTCCGGGAAGGCTCGGTCATGGATTATGCACTGGAAATCAAACGCCGGGACGGGCACACTACGCCGGTGCTGTACAACGCGGCGGTCTACCGTGACGAAACGGGAAACGTCCTCGGCGTGTTCGCGTCCGCCCGCGACATCACCGAGCGAAGGAAAGCGGAAGAAATCGCCATGCTCGATGAGGCGCGCACTGCCAGCATTCTCCGGATTTCGCAGCACCCCGCGGAATCGTTGCGGAATCTGCTGGATTTTGCCCTCGACGAGGCGCTCTCTTTTTCCGCCAGCAAATTCGGGTATCTCTATTTCTATAATGAAGACACCCGGGAGTTCAACCTGCACGCCTGGTCAAGAGGGGTCATGGCAGAGTGCATGATCACAGACCCGCAGACGACGTACCAGCTTGAAAAGACCGGACTCTGGGGCGAAGTGGTCAGGCAGCGCAAGCCCGTCCTTGTAAATGATTTTGCGGTGCCCCATCCCTTGAGGAAGGGATATCCGGAAGGCCACGCCCCCTTGCATCGCTTTTTCAGCGTCCCCGTTTTCAGCGAAGGCCGCATCGTCGCCGTCGCCGGCTTCGCCAACAGGCCCGCCGACTACACCGACCTGGATGTCAGCCAGATGACGCTTTTGATGGACTCGGTCTGGAAGATCGTCGAGCGCAAGAAGGTGGAAGAGAAGTTGAAGCTCGCGAGCGCCTACAACCGGAGCCTGCTGGAAGCGAGCCTCGACCCCCTCGTGACGATCGACGCGGACGGCAAGATCACCGACGTGAACGCCGCCACGGAAAAGGTGACTGGCCGCTCCCGTGAGGAGCTGATCGGCACGGACTTCTCCGACTATTTTACGGAGCCCGACAAGGCCCGCGCAGGGTATCAGCAGGTCTTCCGGGAAGGCTCGGTCATGGATTATGCCCTGGAAATCAAACGCCGGGACGGCCGCCTCACGCCCGTGCTGTACAACGCGGCGGTCTACCGTGACGAAACGGGAAACGTCCTCGGCGTGTTCGCGGCCGCCCGCGACATCACCGAGCGCAAGAAAGCCGAGGAGGAAATCAGAGCGCTCAACGCCGACCTGGAAGCGCGCGTGGTCGAGCGCACGATCCAGCTTGAGCATTCCAACAGAGAGCTCGAGGCCTTCGCGTACTCCGTGTCGCACGATCTCCGTTCCCCGCTCCGGAGCATCGAAGGGTTCAGCCTTGCGCTGCAGGAGGACTACGCCGGCAGGCTGGACGGCACGGGCAAGGACTATCTGAACCGCGTTCGGAACGCGACGGTGCGGATGGGCCAGCTCATCGACGACCTGTTGAAACTGTCCCGCCTCACCCGCAGGGAAATGAACCGGGAGCGGACGGATCTGAGCGCCATCGTCCGGGCGATCGCCGACGATCTGAAGAACCGCCATCCTGAAAGGCCGGCGCAATTCATCATCGCCGAAGGCCTGACCGCATACTGCGATGCGCGGCTTTTGACCATAGCGCTGGAAAACATGCTTTCCAACGCGTGGAAATTTAGTGAAAAAGCCCCCCGCTCTGTGATAGAATTCGGTGCCGCGGACAGAAACGGCTCGCGCGCGTTTTTCGTGAGGGACAACGGGATCGGGTTCGATATGATCTTCGCGAACAAGCTGTTCAATCCCTTTCAGCGGCTGCACAAGACCGAGGAATTTCCCGGAACCGGCATCGGCCTGGCTACGGTCAAGCGAATCATCAACCGTCACGGCGGCGAGGTCTGGATCGAGGCCGAGGAGGATCGGGGAGCGACGGTGTATTTTACGCTCTGAAAAACCAGCGAATTGCGCGAAACAATCATGGGAGGTTTCATGAAAACGAAAGTCATTCTTTTAGTCGAAGACAATCCCGACGACGTGCAGCTCACGCTCCGGGCGCTCAGGAAGAGCAATATCCTGAATGAGGTCGTTGTGGCCCGCGACGGCGTCGAGTCGTTGGAGTACCTCTTCGGCACCGGCAAGTATGACGGGCGCGATACGAAAGCCCTGCCTCAGGTGGTGTTGCTGGACCTCAAGATGCCCAAGATGGACGGCCTTGAAGTGCTGCAGCGCATCCGTAAGGATGAACGGACCAGACTTCAACCGGTCGTGGTCCTCACGACCTCGAGCGAGGACCGCGACCGGATCGAGAGCTACAAACTGGGCGCAAACAGCTACATTAGAAAACCCGTTGACTTCAATCAGTTTGCGGAAGCCGTCCGCCAGCTCGGGCTGTACTGGCTGGTGCTGAACGAATCGCCATGATGCAGGTCAACGTTCAGAGTCCGCAACTCACCGTAAAGCGGAACTTCGAACGTTCCCTCCGGGACGTAGCGCCTTGAACTTTGAACCGATCCCTATGTCCAAACCGTTAAACATACTGCTCGTCGAGGATTCCGAGGATGACGCGCTTCTGATCATCCGCGAAATGCGCCGCGGCGGGTACGAGCCGCTGCATGAGCGCGTCGAGACGGCCGAGGCCATGGCGGAGGCCTTCGGCCGCAAACAGTGGGACCTCGTCATTTCCGACTACCTCATGCCGAAGTTCAGCGGCCTCCAGGCTCTGGAGCTCTACAAGAAAGCGGGACAGGACGTTCCGTTTATCATCGTTTCCGGCAATATCGGCGAGGACATCGCCGTAGGCGCCATGAAGGCGGGGGCACACGATTACATCGTCAAGGGGAGCCTGGGCCGCCTCGTCCCGGCCGTGGAGCGCGAACTGCGCGACGTCCGGGCGCGCAGCGCGCGCAAGCAGGCGGAGGCGGCGCTCCGCAAGCAGTCGCTGCTCCTTGAAGCGTTTTTCCGGCACACGATCACGCCGCTCGTCTTCCTCGACCGGAGCTTCAACTTCATCCGCGTCAACGACGCCTACGCCAGGTCATGCGGACGCCAGGTGTCGGATTTCGAAGGCCGCAATCACTTCGTAGACTATCCCTCCGACGAACTCAAGGAAGAATTCGAACGCGCGGTCGAGACGAAACAACCATACTGCATCACTGCCAGGCCCTTCGCCTTCCCCGACCATCCCGAATGGGGCGTGTCATACTGGGACCTGAATGTGACGCCGATCCTGGATGACGCCGGCGAAGTGGACTTTTTGATTTTTTCGCTGCACGACGTGACGGAACGCGTGAAGGCGCAGCAGCGCTCCGAGGTCACTAATTCGCTCCTCCTTCTCTATGCGCAGAAACTCGAGCGGGATGAATACCTGGACGCCGCCGTCGAGCTCCTGCGCCGATGGACCGGATGCGGCCATGCCGGCATCAGGGTCACCGACCGGAGCGGCAACATCCCCTTTGCGGCGTGCAAGGGCTACAGCGAAGTTTTTCTGGCGACCGAGCGGGCCCTTTCGCTCTCGGAAGACAACTGCATCTGCACGCGGGTGTCGGTCGGGACGCCGGAGCCGCAGGACCTTTCGGCCATGACGGAGGAGGGGGCTTTCTATTCGAACAATACGATCCGGTTCATCGAACAGCTCGGACCGGGGAAAAAAGCGCGATACCGCGGCCATTGCATGCAAAACGGCTATAAGTCGCTCGCCGTCATCCCCATCAGATACCGCGGCCGGGTGATCGGCGCAATCCATCTTGCCGACGAACGCGAAGGGATGGTCCCTCTCGAAAAAGTAACCTTTCTTGAGACGCTCGCGCGTATCATCGGAGAGGCGATCCTGCGGTTCGAGATCGAGGACGAGCTCCGTGAGAACTACAACGCCCTGCAGCGGACGACGGAGCTTTTGGAGCGCATTTTTTCCACGACCCACATGCTCATCGCCTACCTGGACCGGAATTTCAACTTCATCCGCGTCAACCGGGCCTATGCTGCCAGCAACAACCGGGAGCCGGAAAGTTTTATCGGCAGGAACTATTTCGAACTCTGTCCCGACGAGGAGGTCCGCGCCATTTTCCGGAAGGTGGCTGAAAGCGGCGAGCCCCATCAGGCCCTTGAGCACGCCATTGGGTGCTTGAAACACACTGAGGCCGAGGTCAGGTTTTGGGACTGGAACCTGACACCGGTCAAGGAAAGCGACGGCTCCGTGAACGGCCTCGTGTTCACTCTCGTCGACGTCACCGACCGCAAGCGCGCTCAGGAGGAACTGCGGCGCGCAAGCGCCTACAACCGGAGCCTGATCGAGTCCAGCCTCGACCCCCTTGTCACCATCGCGCCGGACGGAAAGATCACCGACGTCAACGCCGCCGCCGAGACGGCGACAGGCCGCCTGCGGGACGAGCTCATCGGCACCGACTTTTCCGAATATTTCACCGAACCCGCGAAGGCGCGTGCAGTCCACCTGCAGGCCTTCCGGGAAGGCAAGGTCATGGATTATGCCCTCGATATTCTGCACAGCGACGGCCATACGACGCCGGTTCTCTACAACGCCTCTCTGTATCGTGACGAAGCCGGCAGAACCAGGGGCATCTTTGCGGCCGCCCGCGACGTCACGGAGCTGAAAAAGGCCGAAGAAGAACGCGCCCGCCTCGCGTCAGCGGTCGAATCCACGGCGGACGCCGTGGTCATCACTGACGCCGTATCGGGAGAAATTCAGTATGTAAATCCCGCATTCGAGCAAATAACAGGCTATACTAAAAATGAGGCCCTGGGCCGCACCATCCATTTTCTTGACAGCGGCAGGCACGACGGGGAATTTTTCGAAAAACTCCGCAATTCGCTCATGCGCGACGGGGTGTGGCGGGGGCAGCTCATAAACGTAAAAAAGGACGGCTCCCTGTATTTCGAGGATTGCACGTTCTCGCCGGTGCGGAGCGCGTCGGGCAAGATCATCAATTTCGTCTCGGTGAAGCGCGACGTGACGGAAAAGCTCCGGCTCGAGTCGATCGCCGAGTCCGTGAACATGATGAACAATATCGGCTATATTTTCTCCGGCGTCAGACACGAAATCGGCAACCCCATCAACTCGGCGAAGATGGCCTTGAGCGTCCTCCACTACAAGCTCGAACAGGCGTCAAAAGACTTTATTAAGGAATATCTTGACCGCGCGCTCGCCGAGATCGGCCGCGTGGAGCGCCTCTTAAAGAACCTCAAAAATTACAACCTTTATGAAAAAACGGACCTGCAAAACCTGGACCTGACGTCGTTCCTGGAGGAATTTCTGAATCTGATTTCCGCGGACCTGAGGAAAAACAATGTTGCCCTCCGGAAAGAGCTTTCCCCCGACGCCGGATGGACGTTCGCGGACCCGCGCATCTTCCACCAGGTGCTCATCAACATCATCACCAACGCGGTGGACGCCCTCTCCGGAAAAGACGCCCCCCAGATCTCCATCAGTGCCGTGAAACTGCCGGGGAGGGTTCTCGTCCGCATAGAGGACAACGGCTGCGGCATGAGCGAGAAGCAGCAGCAGGAGCTATTTAAGCCGTTCTACACGTCGAAGTCCCACGGGACCGGGTTGGGGCTCGTGCTCGTCAAGAGAATGCTGTCCAGGATAAACGGCGAAATCAGGATCACGAGCCGCAAAAATGAAGGGACCGTCGTGGACATTTATCTGCCGGAGGGCCGCAATGCAGCGCAGCAGTAAAAAAACGCTCCTCATCATCGACGACGAAAAAGTGTTCTGCAACACCATAAAGGACTACCTCGAGAGCGACCGGCTCGAGGTGCTGGCCGCGCATACGAGCGCCGAAGGCCTCCAGCTCTGCGCCGGCAGAAAGATCGACGTCGTGCTCCTGGACCAGAAGCTTCCGGACGGCGAGGGGCACGCCCTCGCCCCAGCGATCCTGGAAAAAAACGAGCAGGCCAAGATCATCTTCATCACCGCTTTCCCGAGCTTCGAAAACGCCGTCGCCGCGGTGCGCCTCGGCGCCCACGACTATCTGTCGAAGCCGTTCGACATCGAGGAGCTCAGGCTCACGATCGAAAACACCCTCCGGACCCTCGACCTGGAGCAGGTCGAGCAGATCCAGCACTACGCCAGTGAAAAGGACCGGGAGGCCTCGGTCATCATCGGCGGAGCCGGCGCCTTTGCCGATGTCCTTCGTCTCGTGGACATGGCCGCGTCCGTGGACGGACCGGTCCTGGTCACCGGCGAGACCGGCACAGGCAAGAACCTCGTTGCGAAAACAATCCACTACAAGAGCCCCTTCTCTTCCTCCGCCTTCGTGAGCATCAACTGCGCCGCGCTTCCGGAGAACCTGATCGAGGCGGAGCTTTTCGGCTACGAGAAAGGCGCCTTCACCGGCGCGACAAACGCGAAGAAGGGACTTTTTGAAATGGCCGACGGCGGCACCGTTTTCCTGGACGAGATCGGCGACATGCCGCCCCACCTGCAGACCAAGCTCCTCTCCGTCCTCGAGGACAAGATGGTTCGCCGCATCGGCAGCACCGCCGTCAGGCCGGTGGAGGTCCGCGTCATCGCGGCGACCAACGCCGACATGGAAAGCGCCCTCGGCAAGACCTTTCGCAAGGACCTGTACTACCGGCTGAGCGTGGTGCGCATCCACATCCCGCCGCTCAGGGAGCACCGCGAGGACATCCCGGCGCTCTGCTCCTATCTTCTTTCGCGCATCTGCCGGGGCAGGACCGTCGAGCTGCCGGAACCGGAGATCCCGAGGCTCATGGACTACGACTGGCCCGGCAACGTGCGCGAACTCAGAAACATTCTGGAACGCGCGATTTTCCTGCAGAAAGGTTCCGTCCTCGCGCCTTCGCAATTGCTCCAGAAGACTCAGGCGCCCGTCCGGTTACTTCCGCGGAGCGCGACCGATGGCGGCGAAATCAAGACTCTCGCGCAGGTAGAGCGGGAAATCATCCAATGCGCCCTTACGACCCTCTCGGGCAATCTTACCCAAACGGCCAAAGCCCTCGGCATCTCCCTCTCAACCCTCAAGAGAAAAATCAAGGAATACGGCTTAAAGTGAACCGGCTGCACAAAATGAACCGGTCAGAATGGTAAGCCCTGCCTCTTCCCCTCTCGCAACATATTGATTTTTAATAGTTTACAAAAAATTTTTGTCTGGCACCTCCCTTGCTTAAGTAAGAACACAAACAGAGGAGGAGAATCAGACCTGATGGACATATTACTTATAGATGACGACGCATCGTTTCTTCAGAGCCTTGCCGAGGGACTGGCAGGCCTCCATGCAAAAAGAAGGTTAAATGTTGTTACCGCAGACAACGGGAAGAAAGCGATTCAGATGCTGCGAACCGCCCTGTTCGACGCGGTCCTGACCGACCTGAACCTGCCGGTTTT
>DASWAB010000171.1:0-7203 GCA_036391375.1 Nitrospirota bacterium | reverse complement strand
CACATATTAGAACAATAAAATCAATGCGTTTATCAGGAATTTTCAGCCGATATGAGTGGCATGGGCCTTGCTATTCAATCCTTCAAGGATGAATGCGTCCGAAAGCCCTGCGGATACTGGAATGCAGTGATACTGAAAGGGAGGGGGGGGATTGAGATGAAGCTTCTGAAATGCATCATTCAACCATACAAGCTGGAAGAAGTGAAGGAAGCGCTGACGGCGATCAATGTTCAGGGCATGACGGTCTCGGAAGTCCGCGGCTTCGGCAGGCAAAAAGGGCATACCGAGCTCTACCGCGGCGCGGAGTATACCGTGGATTTCGTGCCCAAGGCCGAAATCGAAGTCGTTGTCCCCGACAACCTCGTGCGCTCCGTGATGGACGCCATGGTGAAGGCGGCGCGATCGGGCAAAGTCGGCGACGGCAAGATCTTCATCATGAATGTCGATCAGGCCGTCCGGATCAGGACCGGCGAGTCCGACGATGGAGCGCTCTAACGGGTTTTTCGTCAGCTGAACGCGAAGCATTGAGGCCTGGCGGAGTTCGTTCTACGGTTTTACCGTTCCGGTTGTATCACTACGCTCTTTGACAATTGCATGACTTGAGAAAATTTAACGGGAGGATGGTGTTCAATGGAGAAAAAAGGTTGGAAGAGAATGGTTTTGCCTGCGCTGCTCTCACTGGCGGTGTTCGCACCGCTTGCAGCCATGGCACAGGATGCCGCGCCCGGCGCGCCCAGGGTTGACGCCGGCGATACGGCCTGGATTCTGGTTTCGGCGGCCCTCGTGATGCTCATGACGCCCGGACTTGCCATGTTTTACGGCGGCATGGTGCGGAAAAAGAACGTGCTGGGGACGATCATGCACAGCTTCGTCGCCATAGCGGTGGTCAGCCTGCAGTGGGTCCTGTTCGGCTACTCGCTTGCCTTCGGGCCGGACGTCAGGGGGTTGATCGGGGACCTGAGCTGGAGCGGATTGATCAATGTGGGGCTGTCGCCGAACGCGGATTATGCGCCGACGATTCCCCATCTTGCGTTCATGGCGTATCAGATGATGTTCGCGGTCATCACGCCGGCGCTCATCAGCGGCGCCTTTGCGGAGCGGATGAAGTTTTCCTCGTTCCTCATTTTTACCCTTGTCTGGACCACGGTCGTCTACGACCCCGTGGCGCACTGGGTCTGGGGCACCGGCGGCTGGCTCAAGAGCCTCGGGGTGCTCGATTTCGCGGGAGGCATCGTCGTTCATGCGACCTCGGGGTTTTCGGCGCTTGCCGCGGCGCTCTATATCGGAAAGCGGAAGGGATTCCTGCACGAACATATGCCGCCGCATAACCTGCCCATGACGGTGCTGGGGGCCGGCCTTCTGTGGTTCGGGTGGTTCGGGTTCAATGCGGGCAGCGCCCTGGCCTCCGGGACGCTTGCGACGATGGCGTTTCTGACGACCCATATTGCCGCGGCATCGGCCACGATAACATGGGTTATTGTTGAATGGTTTCACCGCGGGAAGCCGACGATGTTCGGCGCGGCGACAGGCTCGATCGCCGGACTTGCGACGATCACCCCGGCCGCCGGATTCGTGGGCCCTCTGCCCGCCCTCCTGATCGGGGTCGCTGCGGGGATCATCTGCTACATCGCGCTGAACGCAAAGACCAGGTTCAAATACGACGACTCGCTCGACGCCTTTGGCGTGCACGGGGTGGGGGGGACGCTGGGGACGCTCATGGCGGGGTTGTTCGCGTCCGTCGCCATAAACGCCGCGGGGGCGAACGGCGCGCTCTTCGGGAATGCGAAGCAGTTTTTCATCCAGGCGGGGGCGGTGGGCCTGGTGGCCCTGTATTCGTTCGTGGTGTGCTTCATTATGCTCAAAGCGCTCGATGCCACCCTGGGGCTGCGGATTGATGCGGAACAGGAGACCGAAGGGCTCGATATCAGTCAGCACGGCGAAGCGGGGTATACACTGTAAAGATTCATTTCACCTCAGAGGACGCGGGGTAAAACCGAACACGAATGAAACGAGTTACACGAATGGATTTTTGCATATCCGCGTTTGTATTCGCGCCATATGAATAATCGTGAAATTTGTGTTCCGGTTTTTCCTGTGCTTTGCGGTGAAAAGGCTTATATCCTTCGAATCGGCGTCTGGACGAGAGAGATGCCGGCGAGAATCGCCGCGCCGCCCGCGATCTGGAACAGGGTAATCCGTTCATGAAGCGCCGTCGCCGCGAAGAGGACTGCGGCAAAGGGCATGAGGTAATGATATACCATGGTGCGTGTCACGCCGATCTGTTTCACGCCCTGGTACCACAGGCTGTAGGCGACACCCGCCGCGATGAACGCGGCGTAGCCCAGCGCGGCCCACGAGATGGGAGCGACGGCGCGCCACGGCTGGTTGAGGAGGCCGGGCAGGCTCACCGGCAGGAGCAGAAGGCTCCCCGCGGCCATGCTGTACGCGGTGACCTTCAATGGAGTATAGCGCGCGAGCAGAGGTTTCGCCAGGATCGTATAGAGCGCCCACGTAAAGGTGGCGCAGAGCGTGAGCAGATCGCCGATTATCCCCGAGGACGTCAGGCTCATGGCCCCGTGGCGGCCCTTGATAATAAGGTATACCCCAGCGGACGCAAGCGCCAGCCCGAAGCCCGCGTTCATGGTCAGCCGCTCCCGCCCCGATGCGGCCTGGATTAGCGCCCCGAACAGGGGCGACAGGGAAATAAGCAGGGCGGAGTTTGCCGCCGTGGTGTATTGAAGCCCGTACATGAAAAAGATATTGTACAAGGCGATGCCGAGAAGGCCGAGCACGGCGAGGGAGAGACGGTCGTGGCGGAAAATCGTAAACGGCTCCCGGCGCGCCAGCATCATCGAGAAAAGAAAGAGCGCGGCAAGCGAGAAGCGGACCACGGTGAAGCCGAGGGGATGGAAGTCCGTGAGCGCGAATTTGACCACGGAGAAGTTGACGCCCCAGATAACGGCGACGAAAAGGAGACGGAGGTTCATCATAATACGGAATGCGGAGCGCGCCCTGCACCCGCGCTATGCGTTCGTGAGCGCGGGCGTGAACGGAATGCGGGATAATAAGCGGCTTGAAGTTCCTTGTCCTCCGACACTCCGCACTTCGCGCTTGGTACTTGGGAACTATACCATGAATTCGCTTGAATACTCAAATATATTGTGATATCAATAAAGTATGGAATCCCTGACGCAGCGGATACAAGACCTCACCTCGGATATTCTGAGCGGCCTCGTTGACGGCGTGGTCGTCATGGACGCCGACGGAGGCGTGCTCATCTGGAACAGGGCGGCGGAGGAAATGACGGGCATTGCGGCGGCTGACGCCGTCGGGAAGAGGGTGGACGCCGTTTTTTCCGACAATCAGGCGGTGGTGGCCCAGATCGAAAAGACCGTGTATTCGGGGCGGTCGTATTCGGATTATGAGGCGGCGATCGCGATAAAGCACGGTCCGCCGCGTCACGTAGGGATCGTGACGAGCGTGCTGACGGACAGCGGCGGCCGGCCGACAGGCGCAATCCTTACGATCAGCGACCAGGCCGGCGTGCGGGACCTCAAGGAGCGCATGCGGCGGTCAGACCGCCTGGCGACCCTCGGCATGATCGCGGCAGGCATCGCCCATGAGATCAAGAACCCCTTGGTGGGCATTCGCGGCGCCGCGCAGCTCATGAAGTCGGAGCTGAAGTCGAGCTGCGCGCCCGTGCCGGGCGTGAGCAGGAGCCTGACCGAATACACCGACGTCATCCTGAAGGAGGCGGACCGGCTGAACAAGGTGCTCGAGGGGATCCTCGATTTCACCCGGCTCAAGCCCCGGGAGATGAAGGCCCACAACATCCACAGCATCCTCGACCGGGCGCTGCTCTTGAATGAAGAGCGCGCGCGGCAGAGCGGCATCATGCTGCGCCGGCTGTACGACCCGAGTCTGCCGGAGGTATACGGCAGCGAGGACCAGCTTGTGCAGGTGTTCCTGAATATCATCAAGAACGCGGTGGAGGCCATGCCGAACGGCGGGAAACTGACTGCCATGACGCGGATGTCGGACCTTTTCACGACCGTGCAGGCGGACGGGAAAAAGTACCGGCTCATGGTCGTGAAGGTGAGCGATACCGGCCCCGGCATCAGACAGGAACATCTGCAGGACATCTTCACTCCCTTCTTTACGACCAAGGACCGCGGCACAGGGCTCGGCCTCGCTCTTTCCTATCAGATCGTGCAGGAGCATTTGGGCACGATCCGGGTCGAGAGCCAGGAGAACGAAGGAACGACGTTCAGCGTGTATCTGCCGCTGGCGGGATAATTCGGGCGCGGAATGAGAAGCGCGGAGTGCGGAATAGCAACCGCGTGGCGGAGACGGGTATCGTAACCGTTACCGTCCTTTGTGAGCTAATCATGACGAATGAACGGGTACTTATAGTCGACGACGACGAGAGCGTCCGCTGGGTGCTGAAAAAGTCGCTCGAGAAAGAGGGAATCGATACGGCCCTGGCAAAGGACGCCGCGGAGGCGTTCGAGCGGCTTCACGAGGGCGGCATCGGCGTCATGCTCATGGACATCCGCATGCCGGGCATGAGCGGGTTCGAGGCGCTCGACCGGATCAAAAACGAGAACGGCGGAATATCGGTCATCATCATGACCGCGCAGGCTACGATGCAGAACGCCATCGAGGCCATGCGGCGGGGCGCCTTCGATTATATTACCAAGCCCTTCGACCTCGACGAGGTGAACATCCTCGTCCGGAAGGCCATGGAAGTGAGGCGACTTTCGCAGGAAGTGAACGCGCTGCGCGCCGAGGTCCGGGAAAAATACGAAGGCGGGCTCGTGGGGAACACGCCCGCCATGCAGGAGATTTACAAGACCATCGGCCGGGTTTCTGAGAGCGACGCCACGGTCCTGATCCACGGCGAGAGCGGCACGGGCAAGGAGCTGGTGGCGCGCGCCATCCACTATCACAGCAGGCGGGCGGGCAGGCCTTTTGTCGCGGTCAACTCCGCTGCCATCCCCTCGGAGCTGCTCGAAAGCGAACTCTTCGGCCACGAAAAGGGGGCGTTCACCGGCGCGATCAGCCGCAAGATCGGCAAGTTCGAGGCCGCAGCGGGTGGCACCCTGTTTCTGGACGAGATCGGCGACATGGACCTGCAGCTCCAGGGAAAGCTGCTCCGCGTGCTCCAGGAAAAGGAATTTGAACGCGTCGGCGGGACCGAGCCGATCAAAACGGATGTGCGCGTGCTTGCCGCGACCCATCATAATCTTGAAAAGATGGTGCGGGAAAAGCGGTTCCGGGAGGACCTGTTCTACCGGCTGAACGTGATTCAGATCAATATTCCCCCGCTCAGAAAACGCAAGGACGACATCCTTCAACTCGCCGGGTATTTTCTGGAAAAGTATCAGCCCGGCGGGGCGCGGAAAAAGATTCTGACCCCGGAGACGCTCAAGGTCCTCCGGTCTTACGACTGGCCGGGGAACGTCCGGGAGCTCGAAAACGCGGTCCAGCGCGCCATAACGCTGTCGCAGGGCGACAAGATTTTTCCCGACGCCCTGCCGCCCCAGATCTTCAAGCCGGGCCATGGCGTGGGGCTTTCGTTCGAGAATTTTCTCGAAGAGAAGCTTGCGGATCTGGTCGAGAGGATGGGGGGGCTCGACCGGGGGGACATCTACTCCCTGGTTCTTCAGCGCGTGGAAAAGCCGCTCCTCACCCTGGTGCTCAAGAAAACCGACGGGAACCAGGTGCGGGCCGCGAACCTGCTCGGCATCAACCGCAATACCCTGAGAAAGAAGATCAAGGAGCTGGGGGTCAAGGGGCCCTTTACCGGAGATGATGAGGAGGGCAATGGAGGAAAGGAATGAGGAGACACTCAATCCTTCTGTTCAAAGAGATCGCATGGATCGCCCGGTTCACGGAGCCGTGCCTGCGCCGGGCCTGGAATAGCCGCGTTCCTGAGCGGCGTAGTCCAGATGGAGCGTCGCCAGGTCCTCGACCGGAAGCAGCTCGACCGGCGTGGGACTAAAGGCGAAAATGACCTTAAGATAGCCTTTGCACCTGTCGCAGGCCTCCACGCGCATCCCTGCATCCTTTTTCTCAAACGAAAAGTATCGCTGTGTTCTGTGGTCTTCGTTTCCGCAGTGGATGCACCGCAGCCTCCCGAACGTCCAGTCGGCGCCGCAGGATCCGCACCGCAAATGCTTCACCTGACCGTTTTCCCGCAGCTCTCCGAGGGCCGCTGCCGCGCCGCACACGAAACACTCCCCCCTGTTCCACGAGATTCCTTCCGCTTTGGGAGCGACCTCCCGGCGCCACGCGCGAAGGGCCGGCTTGAGCGCGTTTTTTGTTAGGGTTGCAACAAGGCCTGAGTCGAGTCCCAGTTGCCCGGCTATTTCGCTGATCGGGCCGCCTCCCCCTGAGGCGACGTGCGGCAAGAGCTCGCATGCATCCAGTCTTTTTTCTTCAAGGGCGAGCCGTATCATCGTTGCAGCATGAGGCCTATTCCGGGTTTTTGTCCAAGGGAGCCTCAACAGAGCGGGCTGGTTCTTTTTATCGAAATCCTCTATTGCCCGTGCAAGCCGAATCATCAGCTTTTGCGCGGCCTCGGCATCGAAGTCCAGCTCAATATCATGAAGGAGCGGCATCCCGCGCTCCATTTTTGCGTGGATTTGTCCGGACGTGAGCGAAAGCGGCGCGACCGAGAGGTCGGCGTCCCGGAGAATCGGCAGGACGACTTCATAGGCACGGGCGGCGTCCCGGAGGTCCGGCGATTGCTCCGCGACCTCGCGCAGGCGGCGGACGATGGGATCCATGGCGTCTTTCGGTGTAGTCAGCTTCATGAAAAAAGCTTATCACAGGGAATGTTCGTTATCAAGGAGGGGCCACCCGAGCGGCGCAACGTTACCGGAAGCGCTGCCGGGCTCGCATGAGAGGGAATTTCCCGGGCGCATGAGAGCAGAAATGCAAAACGGCGGATTCAAGATAACTCTGCGCGGGATGGCGAAAAAGTTCTAATCATTTGTTTTAGGCTCGAATCCTCCGAATTCCCGGCCGAACTGGTTTGCCGCCGTGACGCCCACCTCCTGGATCATACGCGCGTGAGTATCCATGAGAAGGTCGAGGGATACATCGAGATCCTTGGCTATCTTTTCCAGAGGTTGTTGCTGCTCAAAGTGCCGTTCGGCGATCAGGATCTTCAGGAAATCGGCCTGGATGAGGGCACTC
>DASWAB010000170.1:0-4665 GCA_036391375.1 Nitrospirota bacterium | reverse complement strand
GGGAATTTTCCTGCCGGGTCTGCGGCATAATTCCATATGTTCTTCGCTGAGCCGTGCGACCATGGTAGTGTCGCCGCGCAGCTCTGCTTCGTGGATCGCCTTAATCAGCACCTTGATCTTTTTCTCAGGGTCCTGCTGCTTGAGCAAGTCTATGCAGTCCCGGCAGGACTTTTCCGGATCGTCGTACACGAGGTCGAGTACGGAATAATGGGAGATGATGCCGTTCAACTCATCATCCTCTTCCGAAAGCAGCGCATTGACAGTGAACCCGCTTCCCGATTCGAGGGCCGTGAAGATCTTCTCCGCGGCGCGCCGGTACAGCGGATCGGTGAAGTCCCCCGGCAGGAGCTGCTCCCTGAGGTTTCGCGCAATGCGCTGGTCCCGCAGCATGAGGTGGATCAGGATCTCTTCGGCCTTGGGGCGCCGGTCTCGCGCTGCTAGGGGGGCCTGCCCCTTGCCGGAAACAGCCGGCTGCTTCTTTAATTCCTTCGCCATTTCCTCCCGGAGGTCCACTTCGTCAACATCAAGCGCCTCGGCTGTTTTCTTCAGGTAATGATTCCGCTCGATGCCCGAAGGCAGCCTGGCGATAAACCGCAGCATCTCGCCCGCCTTCGCCACCTTCTCGCCGATGGCCGCTCCCGCTCCCTCCCTCACCACCTGACCGAGAACGAAGTCCATCAGGGGAACCGCCTTTTTCAAGCAGACCATGAACGGCTCGAGGCCGTTCTTTTTGAGAAACGTGTCGGGGTCGTCGCCGCCGGGAAGCGAGACCACCTTGACGTTCACGCCGCTCCCGGCGAGGAGGTCGAAACTCCTGAGCGCGGCCTTCACGCCCGCCGGATCAGGGTCAAAAATCAGCTTGAGGTTCTTCGTGAACCGTCGCATCAGCCGCAGGTGGCCTTCGGTGAGCGCCGTGCCCAGCGTCGCCGCGGCGTTCCTGACGCCGTGCTGGTGGCAGGCAAGCGCGTCCAGATATCCCTCGACAATAATGAAGTGGTCAAACTTCCTCGCCGCCTCCTTGGCCGCATCCAGGCAGTAGAGCACATTGCTTTTGCTGTACAGCGGCGTCTCGGGCGAATTCAGGTATTTGGGCAGGGAATCGTCCATCACCCTCCCGCCGAAGGCGATCACGTTCCCGGAAATATCCCGGATGGGGAACATGATCCTTCCCCGGAAGCGGTCGTAATGCCCCTCTCCCTCGCTCCGTTTAACGATCAGTCCTGCCCGTTCGATCTGGTCCGGGGAGTGTCCCTTCTGCCGCAAATGCCTGAGCAGACCGTCCCATTCGGGCCTCGAAAAACCAAGGCCGAAATCCTTTACGACCTGGTCGTTCACGCCGCGCTTCTTCAAGTAAGCCCGCGCCGCGCTTCCGGCCGTCCCGTCGAGCTCTGCCTGGTAATAGTGCGCCGCGTCGGCGACGATCGTGAGCAGGACCTTTCGCTCATCCTCGCTCTTTTTATCTGCGCCGCGATAGGCGCTGTCCGCCGGCAGGGAGATCCCCGCCCGTCCCGCCAGGGTCTTCACCGCCTCGGGAAAGTTCAGCCCCTCCTGCAGTTCGAGGAACTTGAACGCGTCGCCGCCCGCGCCGCACCCGAAGCAGTGGAAGATCTGCTTGTCCGGGTTCACGTTGAACGACGGTGTCTTCTCCGAGTGAAACGGGCAGAGCCCCACGTGGTTCTTTCCCGTTTTTCTGAGGGACACATATCCGGATATGAGATCAACGATGTCGATGCTGTCCCTGACCCGGCTTATGAGATCTTCGGAGAACACGCTATTTTTTCAACTCCGCAACGGTAACGCCTGCGCCGCCTTCGGCGGGCTCCCCCGGGCGCAGGGACGCAATCAGCGGATGGTTTTTCAGGAATTTCGTCACTGCCGTCTTGAGGGCGCCGGTCCCCAGGCCATGGATAACGGTGACGACAGAAGTGCCACCCACCCCCGCCCGGTCAATAAATCGATCGACCTCGGCCAGCCCTTCCTCCACGCGGAGACCGATGATGTTCAGCCGGTCCGGCAGGCCCTCTTCCTCGAAAAGTTCAGCGCCCCACGCAGGCGTGTGGTGCGCCTGCCTCTCCCCCGAAACAGGCTCAATCGGCATGACCTCGCTCGAAGCAAGCTTGATCTTCTTGCCGTCGATTTCGATCTCGAGCGACCCGCCGTGCAGATCGACCACGGTCCCGGTTTTGTTCACTCTCACGAGCTTTACCCGGTCTCCCGCTCGAAGACCGCGTGCGAACTCAGGAGCGGCCCGCTGCTCCGCGGGCTGCGCGTCAAGTTTCCGCGCGAGCGCCTCGACTTGCGCGGCCGCCGTTTTTACTTCGGCCCGTTCCAGCGACGCCGTGCGCGAAAGCTCGCGGAGCTTCTGCCGAAGGGCCGCTATGATGTCGCGCGCCTCTTCTTTTCCCTTCGCTTTTGCGGCGCGGGCCTCTTCCTTCGCTGCCCGGAACAAGGACTCCGCCTCAAGCCGGGCCTGCTCGGCCGCGGCGCGATCCTGTTTGACACTCGCCCGCTCCGACGCAAGCAGCCGGGAGTCTTCCTCCACCTGCTTTAAGAGCGTCTCGAGCCTGGTGTCGTCTTCGCCGATCCGCGAGCGCGCGTTCCGGATCACTTCGTCCGGCAAGCCGAGCCTCGTGGCCATATCAAGGCCGTAGCTCCTGCCCGGCCTGCCCGGCGTCAGCCGGTAGGTGGGCTTGAGCGTCTGCGGGTCGAACTCCATGGCCGCATTCACGGCGCCGCTCGTCTGCGAGCCGAAGAGCTTGAGCGCGTTATGGTGCGTGGTCGCCAGGGCAATGCAGCCGCGTTCGATAAGGCTTTCGAGCACCGCCGCGCCCAGTCCGGCGCCTTCGTTGGGGTCCGTGCCGGATCCGAGCTCGTCTAAGAGCACGAGTGAATTTTTATCCGCCTGATGAAGGATCTCCGCGATCTGGCTCACATGCGACGAGAACGTGCTTAAGTCCTGCTCCAGACTCTGCTCGTCGCCGATGTCCGCAAACACCGAACCGAAGCAGGGAAATTCGCTTCCTTCCGCCGCGGTAACCGGCATGCCGGACTGCGCCATGAGGGAAAGAAGTCCCACCGTTTTCAGGATCACGGTCTTGCCGCCCGCGTTCGGGCCGCTCAGGATAAGCGCCCGTTCGGTCGCGCGAATCTCTATATCGTTCGGGGTAACGTCCTTGCCGGCCTCCCTGTTTTTGCACTTTACGGCCAGGAGAGGGTGCCGGGCCGCGCGAAGCCGCATGCCGCCGTCGCGGGAAATCTGAGGCACAATCCCATTATACTCCATGCCGAACCGTGCCCGCGCATACACGGCGTCGATTCCGGCAAGGGCATGAATCATTTTTTCAATCGAATCCGCCTCCTGCGCCATGAGGGCGGTAAGCTCGCGAAGGATGCGCTCGATCTCCTCGCGCTCCTCCATGCGGAGCTCGGCAAGACGGTTGTTCTGCTCCAGCACATCGAGCGGTTCGACGAAAAGCGTGGCCCTTGAACCGGACTGGCCGTGCACCACGCCCCTCAGGCTCTGCCTGAAATTGGGCTTAAGCGGCAGCACGTAGCGGTCGTCCCGGATCGTGACTACCGGCTCCTGGATGACCTTCTGGAAGCCGCTGTCCTGCAGGATGCCCGACAGGTGGCCCAGGATGTCCTCGCGCATCCGCGCGATCTGTCTGCGCACCTTCCGGAGCGCGGGACTGGCCGAGTCCCTGACCTCGGCCTTCTCGTCGATCGCGGAAAAAACGGCATCTTCAACGGCTTTGAGCGGGCGAATGACCGAGGCTCGCGCGCAGAGGAGCGGCGCCGGCGGTCCGGCAGACGTCCCCTTTCCCTCGTACCGCTGGAAGAACCGCTTCACCCGCCTGCCTGCGCCAAGCGTTGTCGCGATGTCCAGGAGGTCGGCCGGAGAGAGCATGCTGCCGCTTACCCGGAGCTTGTGGACCGACTGTTCGACATCAAGGACGCCGTCGAGCGGAGGAACCTCGCCGCTCAGGAGGATCTGCATGCATTCGCGGGTCTCGCCGAGGCGGGCCTCCACGGTTGCGGCATCGACCGATGGAGCAATCCGGGAAACAGCGTCCTTTCCCGGACCCGACGCCGCATATCCGGCGACAATGTTCGCCATCTTGTCAAATTCAAGCACCCGCAGGCTATGATCATTCATAGCGCCCCGACACGGAAGCGGACCGCGTTTCTCAATGGCCCAGCGAAGAAAGGCCGCTCCCCCACGGATGATTAGCCGCTCCGCCCGGCCATCCCGCGCCTCGGCCGAAAAAAATCAGGGGGCCTTGGTCTTCATGGCCCCCTGCTCAGCCCAGTAATAATACATCTTACGCCGCCCTCTCTGCAACAGGCCGTTTACCCCAGGGCCTGCTTAACAAGCTCGCTCACCAGTTTGCCGTCGGCGCGCCCGCCCACCATGGGTATAAGCGCCTTCATGACCTTGCCCATGTCCTTCGCGCCCTGCGCGCCGGTCTGGGACACCGCGTCCCGAACCATTGCCTCGAGCTCTTCCCTCGACAATTGCCGGGGGAGATAGACCTCAAGCACCGTTATTTCTGCGGTTTCTTTATCGACAAGATCTTGCCTGCCCCCCTTGGCGAACTGCTCGATCGAGTCTTTTCGCTGTTTGATAAGGGACCGCACCGTCTCGACAACTTCTTCTTCTGTGAG
>DASWAB010000169.1:0-4708 GCA_036391375.1 Nitrospirota bacterium | reverse complement strand
CATGGTCCCAGTATACCGTAATTGCACGCTGGTGAGAACAGAAAAATGACCGGACACTAGACGCAGATGAACCTCTGAGAGCATCATTCGGGGCAGGCTTCGATGCACGCGGACAAATCGTTTATTCAAAAAATGGACAGAAACCTGTTTTTTTTACTGTTCAACATCATGTTTGCGGCGGCGTTCTTCAGTCCGCTGCTGGACCTCGTGCGGACCGCATGGGCGAGCGAATATTACACCTACATTCCGTTCATTCCGTTCATCAGCGCGTTTTTAATGTATGAAAACAGGCAAACGATTTTTTCGCAGAAAACATCCTCGCATGCCGCCGGTCTCATTCTCACCGGCATCGGGCTCTCGCTCCTGTTCGTCGGAGAAACCCGCAAAATTTCGCTCGGCCACAGCGACTATTTGGCGCTGACGACATTCGCGCTGGCAACGCTTTGGATCGGGGGGGTCGCCCTCTGCTTCGGCGCAGGGTCGCTGCGCTCCGCAAGCTTTCCCTTCTTGTTTCTGTTTTTCATGGTCCCTGTCCCGGACGCAGTCCTGGAAAAGATCATTTTTTTTCTCCAATCAGGCTCCGCGGAAGTCTCGTACCTGTTCTTTCAGGCGGCAGGGATCCCGGTGGCGAGGGACGGTTTTGTCTTTCATCTCCCCATGATGGATATCGAGGTCGCAAAACAGTGCAGCGGGATCCGCTCATCCCTCTCTCTCGTTATTACCGGGTTCCTGGCGGCCTATCTTTTTTTGCGCACGGGCTGGGCGAGGGCCCTCCTGATGATTTTGCTTGTGCCTGTAGCCGTTGTAAAAAACGGCATACGGATATTCGTGCTCTCGATGCTCGGCGTGTATTGGGACAGGGGCATCCTTGACAGCGATCTGCACAGGAAAGGAGGGTTTGTTTTTTTTATTCTTGCCCTTGTTCTCGCAGGCGCCGGGATCGTGCTGCTCAGAAAAATGGAAAAGAAGCCTCCGAAGATCAGGGAAAAGGAATCATAACGAATTATTTAAAATGTTTTGCTTATCTCATTCGAATAACTGCTTTCGATTCTTGAGGTATCATAAACAGTTGTTGTGAAATAGTACGTGCCAGGGGCAAGGTTGGTAATAACGTATGTTGTTACATTGCCGACATCTATTGTTTTTGTGTAGTTTCCAGAAGAGGTGCCATAATAGATTTTATAACCGCCCACGGTTAAAGGCGATCCATCGGTATTTGTCGTCGGCGCGGTCCAGGACAGCGTTGCCGCGACTGTTGTAACCGCGGTGACCGTTAAAGAAACTGTCCCTGAAACGCTCCCGGACGTCGCCTTGATCGTGGTTGTCCCGGCCCCGACTCCGGCGGCAAGCCCGTTGGAACCCGCCGCGTTGCTGATCTGGGCCGCGCTGGTGCTGGATGAACTCCAGGTGACGGATCCCGTGAGGTTCTGTGTCGAACTGTCGGAGTATGTTCCCGTTGCCGTGAACTGCTGAGTGGCGTTGGCGGCGATGCTCGGGTTGGCCGGAGTAACGGCAATGGATACGAGCGTGGCCGCGGTCACCGTCAGGGTCGTCGATCCGGCTACGCTTCCAGCCGTTGCCGAGATTATCACGGAGCCCGTGGCAACCGAAGCTGCCAGTCCATTGGAACCCGCCGCGTTGCTGATTGTTGCCACGCCGGCGTTTGAGGTGCTCCACGTTGCCGCGGTTGTCAGGTTCTGGGTGGTCCCGTCGGAGTAGGTCCCTGTTGCGGTAAACTGCTGTTTCGTCCCTTTGGCGATGCTCGGGTTGACCGGGGTGACGGCAATAGAGGTGAGGGCCGCCGGAGTTACCGTCAGGGTTGTCGACCCCGAAGTCCCGCCCGAGGCCGCCGTGATCGTTGTCGCGCCGACGGCTGTGGAAGTTGCCAGACCGTTGGAACCCGCTGTGTTGCTGATCTGAGCTACGCCGGTATTTGATGAACTCCAGGATGCGGTCGCCGTCAGGTTTTGCGTAGTCCCGTCGGAGTAGGATCCCGTTGCGGTGAACTGTTTGGTAGCCCCGTTGGCAATGCTGGGATTGACGGGGGTGACGGCGATGGACATCAGGGTCGCGGGAGTCACGGTCAGCGTTGTTGATCCTGATATGCTACCCGAAGCTGCCGTGATGGTCGTGGAACCGGCGGCTGCCGATGCGGCCAGGCCGGAAGCGCCGATTATTGCTACGCCGGTATTTGATGAACTCCAGACCACCTGCGTTGTCAAGTCCTGCGTCGTATTGTCCGAGAATGTCCCTGTGGCCGTGACTTGCTGGTTGGTTCCCTTGGCAATGCTCGGATTGACGGGGGTGACGGCGATCGACGCGAGGGTCGCCGCAGTTACTGTGAGGGTGGTAGATCCCGTCGTCCCTCCCGTTGCCGCCGTGATCGTAGTAATGCCGGTATTCTTCCCGTAGGCATATGCATGCCCTTGGTTGTTAGAAGACGCCGCCAGTGAACTATTGGAAAAAGATCCCGCACTGTCGAATGTTGCGATGTTCGTGTCAGAAGAACTCCACGTCACGTACGCAGTCACGTCTCTGGTGGTATTATCAGCGTAGACGCCGGTTGCAGTTAGCTGCTGGGCGGTATTCCTGGCGATCGAAGGGGCCGTAGGCGTTACCGAAATCGCTACGAGTTTCGCTCCACTTGCCGAAACCTGTACAGCGCCGCCTCCGCTGCCGCAGGATGTCAGGCCCATAATCAGCAGGGCTGTCCAAAGTGCGGCGCAGGAGCATGGTTTGTTCCGTATCATACATCTCCTCCCTTGGGTGCATACAATGAACCCAATGATTCTCTGGAGCGGGCTTCACAGCAATCATACCGGCAGGCGGAGAAAGAGTCTGTGACTCCTGTCACGTTTTTAAAAAGGAAGTTTGTGATCGAGATCACATCCTGATTCCAGGGAGGCAGGGGAGCAGGCGATCGGAGTCTGTGAAAAATCCCCTGGTTTTTGTTGTCGATTGTAAAAGGAATTTAAGGTATAATTGATTGTGCCGCGACTTGAGCATACAAAAGACATAAACCACAGCCGAACGCTGCGGGCCGTCAATGGCGGTGAGAGGGTGAAAAGGGATTTTAAAATAGAATCGCTGAAAAAGACGGCCCTTTTTTCTTCGTTGACTTCCCAGGAATTGCAGCAAATACGGGAAGAGATCGTCATTAAACACTTCAAGAAAAATGTGACAATCTTTCATGAAGAGAACGCGAGCGAGTACATGTACCTCATCCTTGAGGGAGAGGTGAAAGTGACCCAGATTACCGATACGGGGAAGGAAATAATCCTGTCGGTGCATCAAACGGGGGATTTTTTCGGGGAACTCTCCCTGATAGACGGCAAGACCGCTCCCGCCACGGTGAGCGCAACGAGGAACTCCGTCATCGCGATCATATCGAGGAAGGATTTTTATTCCATTTTGTACGGTCAATCCAAGGTGCTGGACAATCTCCTCCGGATTCTCTGTGGCCGGCTGCGGGAGTCAATGAAAAAAATTCAGCTGATGAATTT
The DNA here is from genome assembly GCA_036391375.1 of Nitrospirota bacterium. GTDB lineage: Bacteria > Nitrospirota > UBA9217 > UBA9217 > UBA9217 > DASWAB01. The sequence goes on along the minus strand of DASWAB010000169.1, from coordinate 1,205 downwards.
TAATAACGCCACGCAGCGGCTTAAAATGCTTTTCCTCATGCTTTCGGAGTCCTACGGCGAAGAAAGCGAAGAGGGCACTCTGTTGAAGATCAAGCTTATTCACCAGGACATCGCCGCCATGACCGGCCTCACCCGTGAGACCGTGACCAGGATACTCGATAGATGGAAGCGCAGCGGCGAGATACAAATTCTCCAGAACAAATTTATCCTTCTGAAGCCTCAGTTTGAAACGATTTACCTCTAAACGCCTGTTTTTCACAGGGCGGTTCAGTCCGAAGACATGGCCGGGATGGTCCTCTCAATCATAGCGGTAGTGCTGCTGATCGCTGTCGGCGTCTCTGCCGTGATCAGGCGAAGGACCGCGGCAAACGCGGTCATGCTCTTTGCTTTTTTGCTGCTCGCGGGGCTCGAGCTTTTTGACCGATTGGCGTTACAGCCCTCCGCCGGGTTCGCAGTCTACAGGCGGATATCGCTCTGGCTGGAATCTCTTCTCCCCGCCGCGTTTCTGCTGCAGAGCGTCGCCTACAGGCGAAACGACCCCTTCGGCACGCTGCCGCGGACAAGGCTTGGCCTCATGGCCGCCTTGTCGCTGTTCCCGCCGGCCATGCTGCTCATCGGGGGGAGCGACCTCTCCTATTCTCCGGATTTCCTGAGCGATCGGGTCTTGTTCCTCGGAAATGCGGGGTTCTGGTATTACACCGGGCTCATGGCGTCGTTCATCGTTTCCCTGGCAAATATCGAGGCCACCCTTGCCGCGACGCACGGGAGGGACCGGAACCGGGTGAAGTTCGAGGCGTTCGGGATCATGATCCTGCTCGCGGTCCTGGTTTTCTATTACAGTCAGGGGATCCTGCACCGCACCGTCGATATGAATCTGGTCCCCGTCCGGTCGAGCGTCGTGATCATCGCCGCGCTTTTGATCGGCTATTCCCAGGCCTTCCGGGAGAGCGGAGCGCGTGTTTCCGTGTCCCGCCACGTCCTCTACCGGTCCATCACCCTGCTGGCCGTCGGCGTCTATTTGATCGGCCTCGGGCTTTTCGGCGAAGGGATGCAGTATTTCGGCGTGTCCTTCGGCACGTATCTGACCGTGGTCCTCGCCTTTGCAGGGGGCGTCCTGCTTCTTGCCGTTCTGTTCTCGGAAAAGGTCCGGAGGAGGACGAAGGTCTACATCAGCAAGCATTTCTATTCGCACAAGCATGACTATC
>DASWAB010000168.1:0-6457 GCA_036391375.1 Nitrospirota bacterium | reverse complement strand
TCGGCCATGCCTGTTTCAGATCTTGCAAAATGGTTTCACAGCCTCGATCTCACCGGGTTCAGGCGCCAGGCGGCAAAGGAAATCCTCAGACAGATCGAGATGAAGCTGACTTTCTTCCTGCGTATGGGATTGGGGTATCTTACGATCGACCGCCAGACGCGCACCCTTTCCGGCGGCGAGGCGCAGCGCGTGAACCTCTCGAACCAGCTTGCGCTGAAGCTTACCGGCACGCTCTATGTCCTTGATGAGCCGAGCATCGGGCTCCATCCGCGCGACACTGACCGGCTCGCGAAAATCATCCGGGAACTCTCCGCAGCCGACAATACCGTGCTCATGGTCGAGCACGATCCGTCGCTTATCCGGTCTGCTGATCACGTGATAGAGATGGGGCCCGGCGCCGGCGAGCGGGGAGGCCGCATTGTGTTTTCAGGAACGAAAGCCGCATTCCTGAAGAGTTCCTGTCTTACGGCCAAGTATCTCTCCGGCGAAGAAATGATCCCGCTTTCCGTGAGGCGACGAAAACAGGAGCGAAAGTTCCTGGAGATCAGGGGGGCCGTGGAGAACAACCTGAAAGAAATCGACGTGCGCCTCCCGCTCCGAACCCTGACCTGCATCACCGGCGTTTCCGGCTCGGGAAAGTCCACGCTCGTCCAGGACACGCTGTATCCCGCGCTCGCGCGCGAACTCGGCGTCGACTTCGGAAAGTCAGGAGCATTCGCGGAACTTTCCGGGCTCGAGCATGTAAAGGGAGTAAAGCTCATCGATCAGGAGCCGATCGGCAAGACTCCGCGCTCCAATCCGGTCACTTACGTGAAGGCCTTCGACCTCATCCGGAAATTCTTTGCCGGCCTTCCGGATGCAAAGCGGAGGAAGTTAGGCGCCGGACATTTTTCCTTCAACGTGGCCGGCGGGCGGTGCGCGGCCTGCGACGGGGCCGGCGTGCAGAAAATCGAGATGTATTTTTTCGAGGACATGTTCGTCACCTGCGAACAGTGCGGGGGAAAGCGCTACAAGCCGGAGGTGCTGAAGGTTTTATATAAAGGACGAAACATCTCTGATGTGCTTCAGATGACGGTGAACTCGGCCCATGCGTTCTTCGAGGGCCATCCGAAAATTCAGGAGAAGCTCCAGTCGCTCATCGAAGTCGGGCTCGGATATCTTCGCCTCGGCCAGCCGGCGACGACGCTTTCGGGCGGGGAAAGCCAGCGGCTCAAGATTTCGCACGAGCTTGGCGGCAGAAACGTATACGATATCGTGTACATCCTCGACGAGCCCACGACCGGCCTTCACATGGACGACGTCAAGAAGCTGCTCCATGTGTTGAACGCTCTCGTGGAAGCGGGCAACACCGTGGTCGTCGTGGAGCACAACCTCGACGTGATCAAGTCCGCGGACTGGGTGATCGACCTCGGTCCGGAAGGCGGGGAAGCGGGCGGAAGGATCGTCGCGCAGGGGACGCCGGAAGACGTAGCTGAGGTCACGGAATCGCATACCGGGAGGTTTTTGAGGGAGTATCTGGAAGCTGCGGTCAGGTAAGCGTTGTGCGCCACTCACAATAGAACCTATCTCAAAATTATTTTTTCTGAAAAGAGCCGTCATACCCGCGAAAGCGGGTATCCAGAAAAAACCGAAAATACTGGATTCCCGTTTTCACGGGAATGACCCCTTAAGACAAACGAATGCAAAAAAGTATTTTGAGATAGGTTCTAAGCAGGAATAAAGGGACATATCTCGAACTGTCTACTCAAGAAGGCATGCTGTGCTCTCACGCCCCCGGCATGAACCGGCATTCGTCGAAGACCCGGAGGCTGCAGGTGCGGCATCGCTCCGGATCGAGCCGCGGAACCAGGGCCGCGATGGCAGCCTTCTTGGATCCCAGGATATTTTTCTCGCCGATGCGGTCGAGGTATCCGCCCCGGTGAAGTATTTCGACGACCTCGCCTTTTAACGAGCAGAGATAAAGCTCCCTTCCCTCAAGACGCAGACGGCGCGCCTCGTTCGCCAGGGTCTCCGCCCCGGCCACGTCGATAAAGTTGATGCCCCCGCCCACGATCAGAATATGCGCCTGCTCCGGGCTCTCCCGCGTTACGGCGCGAAGCTGCTCCGCAAAATGATTTACGGCGCCGAAGAAAAGTGACCCGTCCACCCGCAGGACCTTAAGCTGGGGGCATTCCGGCAACTGTCTGCGTTCGACATTGATGAAGCGCTGGTGATGGTCCACGTGCTCGGGTACGAGCGTCACGAACCCGGGATGGGACGTCCGGTTCAGATAGAGGAGCAGCGAGAGCATGACCCCCACATAGATCGCAAACTCCAGCTCCACCAGGAGCGTCGCAAGAAAGGTTACCGCAAGCACGGCGGCCTCCTGGCGGCTCGTGCGGACGATCGTTGTGATGTGATGGAAGTCGACGAGGTTCCAGGCAACGAGGAGCAGCACCCCGGCCATGGCGGGAATCGGCAGATACGCCGTAAGCGGCGCGACGATGAGCAGAATCAGCAGGAGCGCGGCGGCGGCAAACACGGCCGCCAGCGGCGTCTTCGCGCCGGCATCGAAGTTTACGCCAGTGCGGGTAAAGGACCCCGAAGACGCATAGCTCGAGAAGAAGCTGCCGACGACATTCGACAGTCCCTGGCCAAGGAACTCCTGGTTGCTGTCGATGCGCTGCTGCGAGCGCGCGGCGACCGCACGGGCAATGGACACCGCTTCGGCAAGACCCAGCATGGCGACCGCCAGGGCAGCCGGGGCAAGGGCGCGGATGTTCGCTGTCGAAAGGTCGGGCAGCGAGAAGGGCGGCAAATGCGCAGGTAGCGAACCGAGGAGCCGGACGCCATGCTCCCTCCCGTTCAGGGCGAGTGACAGAAGGCTCCCCGCGACCATGGCGATCAGCATGCCCGGAAATTTCGGCAGAAACCGTTTGAACAGAAGCGCGGTCACGAGCGTTGCCGCCGCAACTGCCACAACGACTGGATTGACCGCGGATACATGCTCCACGAGATCGGTCCAGACATGGATGAAGGCATGCCGCTTCGAACCCGGGATGCCGAGAAAATTACTGAGCTGGCTCGTGCCGATCAGGAGCGCCGCGCCCGCCGTGAACCCCACCACGACCGAGTGCGAGACAAAGTTTACGAGCGCGCCGAGCCGCGCAGCGCCGAGCGATAGCTGGAACAGGCCCGCGAGGAATGTGATGGTCAGGACCATCCCGATGTAGGAAGGACTCCCGGTCTGCGCCAGGGGACTTACGGTCGTAAAAAGCACGATGGAGATGGCCGTGGTCGGACCGGAGACGAGGTGAAAGGACGAGCCGAAGAGCGCTGCGATGACGGCGGGAACGATGGCCGTGTAGAGACCGTACTCCGGAGGAAGACCCGCAATTATGGCAAAGGCAACGCCTTGCGGCAGGACGATGATTGCGCCTGTCACACCGGCCATCAGGTCGCTTCGGAGCGTGCGACGGCTTACTTGCGGCCACCAGCCCGCCATTGGAAACACTCGTTTGCCAAGCTCCCTCCAGCCTGTCATGCCCTCTTCCTCTGCATCGTACTCTCGCGTGTCCGTGGTTCTGGTTTCCGCAGTCAAGTACCTCTCTCTTTTATTGTAACACGTCCTGGCCGGAAGGTCTGGTTTCTTCGTTTTCTGCCGATTGTACTCCTTCACCCAGATTTTCAGCCTCTCCACCGCGTTTCAATCATACCTGGAATAAAGGGCTGATGAGGAGGATGCGGGGGCTTCATGATAAGCGGGGAATGATGCTCTCAAAAGCATTGGTTTGACTGTTACCATATCGAAATCGCCGTGCCTTGCAAAGCAGACTACCTCCAGGATGTTTCCGGTTGTAAAACCCTCCTTTTTACGCTACAATTATTTCGTGCGCCTCGATCTGTTTTTGAAAGTCAGCCGTCTGATAAAGCGGAGAAGCGTGGCCCGCGAGATGTGCGACAGCGGTAGGGCGCTCGTCAATGGTCATGAGTCCAAGCCGGCGAAAGAAGTGAAGCCGGGAGATGTTATCACCCTGAAATTTTCTTCACGCGCCATTGATGTGGAAGTTCTTGGCGTGCTTGCCGCGCCTTCCAGGAAGACGCCTCCGGAAGAGCTGTACCAGGTTAAATCGGAGACGCGCTTGCCGAAGGACAAGGATGTATGGAGAGAAAACCTCTCATCGTCATAACCATGGGCGACCCGGCAGGCATCGGGCCTGAGATCATCGCCAAGGCCGCTGACAGCGGAGAAATCTTCCCGCTTTGCAGGCCCGTGGTGATCGGCGACGCCGGTGTGATGAAGAAGATCGTCGAGGAGATGCGCCTCTCGGTCGCCGTCCGCGGCATTGCCTCGTTCCCGGAAGCCGACCCTTCCCCGGGAAGGCTCGATGTCATGGATCTGAAGAACGTCGAGCTCTCAACGCATAAATGGGGAGCTCCGACCGCCTCATCCGGGAAAGCGGTCGTGGAATATATCAGGAAGGCCGTTGAAGTCACGATGAACCGCGAGGCCGGCGCCATCGTCACCGCACCGATCAGCAAGGAGATGATGAACGCCGCCGGTCATCATTATGCCGGCCACACGGAGCTCCTCGCAGAGCTGACCGGGTCGAGGGAATACGGCATGATGTTCGTCGGCGGCGGCCTGCGCGTGATTCTCGCGACTATCCATGTGGCGCTCAAGGACGTAGCGCGGCATATCAACGCAGGCGGCGTGCTCAAGACCGTGCGCCTCGCGCACAAGGCGATGCGGGACTTCGGCATCGAGCACCCGCGCATCGGCGTGGCCGCCTTGAACCCGCACGCGGGCGAAGGCAGGCTGTTCGGCTCCGAGGAGTGGGACGAGATCCTCCCCGCGGTGATCAAGGCGCGGGAGGAAGGCATCCACGCGAGCGATCCCGTGCCCGCCGACACCCTGTTCTACAAGGCGCGGAACAACTACTACGACATCGTGGTCGCCATGTACCACGACCAGGGGCTGGCCCCCCTCAAGATGCTCGCCTTCGGCAACGCGGTCAACGTCACGGTGGGGCTGCCCGTCATTCGGACCTCCGTGGACCACGGCACGGCCTACGACATCGCGGGCAAGGGGTGCGCGGACCCGGCAAGCCTGCTCGAGGCGATAAAGCTCGCCGCCATGAGCGCCCGCCGGAAAGAGGCGGAGGGGCTTTCGTGAGCGCGCCGTCCTCTTCGTTTCTCACGCGCTCTCCGCTTTTTGCCGTCTTTTTTTTCGGCATCTTTCTTTTTTTGCTCTACCAGATGGGCCGCATCATCGACCCGTTCCTGTCGCCGCTCCTCTGGACGGCGATCCTGACCCTTGCGCTGCATCCGGTTTATCGGCGGCTCCTCTCGCGCCTCAAGGGAAGACGAGGCCTTGCCGCGGGCCTCATGACCATTCTGACGCTTCTCCTCATCATCGGTCCGGCGGTGTCCCTGCTGTTTGTCCTGGCGGCCCAGGCCGTTGATCTCTACCAGGGGGCGTCAACGATCTTCCAATCGGGCCGAATTGAAGAACTCTGGAGCAGATTTACCTCGTCATTCCTCGACCGGCTCCTCGCCCATCCCGCTCTCGCAGGGCTCGACCTCAAGGGTATGGTCATGAAAGGCGTCAGCGATATCACGTCCGGCCTTGCGGGGCAGATCGGGGGCATTCTGAAGAACACCCTCATCCTGGCGCTTGATATCGTGATCATGGGTATAGCGCTGTTCTTTTTTTTCAGGGACGGCGAGACTTTTTATAACACCGTCATCGGCCTCCTCCCGTTTACAAAAAAACAGAAAGAGGCGATGGCGCAGAAATTTTCCGACACCTTCAGGGCGGTGATTAACGGCGTATTTCTCATTGCCCTGCTGCAGGGCGCGCTGACCGGGCTCGGCTTTTTCCTGTTCCGCATTCCGTATGCGATTTTCTGGGGGTTCCTCGCCGCAGTGCTCGCGCTGTTTCCCGTGGGAGGCGCGGCGCTTGTCTGGCTTCCGGGTTCGCTGTATCTTTTCCTGTCGGGCGCAACACTCCGGGGCGCCCTGCTCTTCGTTTGGGGGCTGGTGCTCGTCACTCTCCCGGACAATATTCTGAAGCCGCTCATCATCGGCAAGAAGGCGAATATCCCGACGTTCATCCTCTTCATCGCGCTGCTCGGCGGCCTGCGGACCTACGGTGTTTTGGGGATTCTCTTCGGCCCGGTCGTCGTCACGCTGGTCACGGTATTTGTCCAGATCTACCGCGAGGAATACACTGAACGATAAGAGCGCTCGCTTCATCGGATGCTGTTTTCGCGTGCGCGCTTCCGCAGCATGGGGGGAATCGCCCTGCTTTTCCCGTCTGGAAACACGACAGCTCATATCTGAATTTAAAGGGAGGACGAAGAACGAAATGGAAGATTTGGCAAAATCCGATACGTGGCGGGTATTCAGGATCATGGCGGAGCTGGTGGAGGGCTTCGAAGCGTTGAACAATATCGGCCCCGGGGTGACCATTTTT
>DASWAB010000167.1:0-13965 GCA_036391375.1 Nitrospirota bacterium | reverse complement strand
AGTCGAAGCCGGCGATCTCCGCCGTCCCGGACGTCGGGGAAAGCAGCGTGCAGAGGATGCTGATCGTCGTCGTCTTGCCCGCCCCGTTCGGCCCGAGGAACCCGAAGACCTCGCCTTCCCCGACCGAAAAGGATATATCATCTACGGCTCGGAGGGTCTTGAACTGTTTTGAAAGGTTTTGAACATTAATAATGGACATATTCAGATAAAAAATCATTCTCCCGCAGAGACGCAGAGATCGTGAAGAAGAGAATCAAAAAGGCTTTGAATTTCTTTGCGTGCCTTGCGCCTTTGCGGGAGACAATCTTTCAAATTCACCACTCTATTCTGTTCTTCGGCACGTACCATTCCCGGAAGTTGTACATGATGCCCGCAGGCGCGACCTCGATGCCCTTGAACCTTTTGTGGACAATCGGCGTCGCGTCCGGCACATAGAGAAAAGCATACGGCTGCTCTTCCGCCAGAATCGCGTGGATACGGTAATAGATCTTTTTCCGCTTCTCGATGTCGAAGGTGCGGCGGCCCTCGACGAGCAGCCGGTCGACCTCGGGGTTCTTGTAGCCGATGAAATTATATTCCCCTTTTTTGGTCTTGCTCGAGTGCCAGATGTCGTAGATGTCCGGATCGCGGCCCATGCTCCACCCCAGAATAATCGTATCGAAGGACCGCTTGTCGACCTGCTCGAGGAACGCCTGCCATTCCATGACCCGGATGTTTACGTCGATGCCCACGGCCTTCAGGTTCTGCTGGATGATTTCCGCCGTGCGGATGCGCTCGTTGTTTCCCTGGTTCGTCAGGATCGTGAAGCGGAAGGGTTTGCCGTTCTTCTCGAGGATGCCGTCGCTGTTCAAGTCCTTCCACCCGGCGTCGGCCAGCATGCGGCGCGCCCGCTCGGGGTCGTGGTCGTAACTCTTGGCGTTCGGGTTGTATGCCCAGGACACATCGGAAAAGGGGCCGGTGCAGACTCTGCCGATTCCGAGCAGGATGCCGTCGATGATTCCCTTGCGGTCGATTGCGTATGAAATCGCCTGGCGCACTGTTTTATCGCCGAACAGGGGATTCGTCAGGTTGAACCCGAGGTAGGTGTATCGGTTAGCAGGGTATCTGAATTTGGCGTAGTTCTCCCTGATCCGCCGCGTCTCGCTCTTCCGCAGATACTGAAGCGGGTTCAGCCCCATCATGTCCACGCCGCCGGAAAGGAGCTCCTGAAACATGGTTGAGCTGTCGGGGATGATCCGGTAGATGAACTGGTCGATGTGCGGCCTTCCCTCGAAGTAGTCCTCGTTAGCGTCGAGCACGATCTTCTGCCCGGCGATCCATTCCTTGAATTTGTACGGACCCGTGCCGACGGGATGCCGGTTAAAGGGGGCGGTATTAATGTCCTTGCCTTCGAGCAGGTGTTTGGGGAGCATGCCCATGCCCCAGCTTTCGAGCGCAGGGGAGAAGGGCTCCCGGTACGTTACGCGGAAGGTGTAGCGGTCCGCCGCCTCCGCCTTCGCGATGTCCGTGTAGGAGCTGCTGTAGGGGGTAACGACCTTCGGGTCGATAAACTTCTGGTACGTAAACAGGCAGTCCTCCGCGGTAAACTCCACGCCGTCATGCCACCTGACGCCTTTTCGAAGATGGAAGGTGACGGTCCTGCCGCCGTTTGTTATTTCCCACTTCTCGGCCAGGTCGCCCACGAGTTTGAGGTCCTTGTCGTATTTTACGAGTCCGTTAAAGACGATATCATTAATATCGCCCGAGGCGGAATCGTTCGCAATGACCGGGTTCAGTCTCCGGGCATCGCCGTTCGATCCCACGGCGATGGTGTTCGGGTTCCGCTCGATCTTGTGGCCGCAGGCGGTGAACAATAGGGAGATTAAGGCAAAAGCGCTTAACCACAGTGGACACAGAGAGAAAGAAGAGGAGAGACGGCAAAGCTTAACAGATTTTTCGGACTTCCTCTGCGATCTCTGTGGTGAAAAAAAGCTCTTTGTTTTTTTTGCGGTCATGGTTTTCATGATGAAAAAGAAAAGGGTAGGCGAGGCCTACCCGTGAGCATGCGCAGCAAAAAAATTTCCAGCAATGACTACTTCGCCGGCATCGGCGTTGGCGCCTGCTGCGCCGGAGGCGCGAGCGGCGCTGCCGGAGCCACCGGGGCCGTCTGGTTTTGCGCCGGCGTTACGCTTTCCATGACCGAGCTTCTTTTCGCCGTCGTGATCGCCAGGCCGAGCGAGGTAAGCATGAACACGATGGCGGCGCCCGTCGTGAGCTTGGACAGAAAGCTCTGGGTGCCCCGCGGGCCGAACACGGTCTGCGAAGCCCCGCCGAAGGCCGCGCCGATGTCCGCGCCTTTTCCTTTCTGCAAAAGTACCATCGATATCAGGATGGCCGAGACGAGAACATGGACGGTTACCAGAAAAATACGCATTGCTGCCTCCCTTGACTGTTTAAGCGGTTCAAATGTTCGAGCGTTTCAAGCGATCACGTAAACTTCACCAGCGCCGCGAACGACTCGGGCTTCAGGCTCGCGCCGCCCACGAGCGCGCCGTCGATGTCCGGCTTGGCCATGAGCGACGACACGTTCTCGGGAGTCACGCTGCCGCCGTACTGGATGCGGGTGCCTTCGGCGGTCTCGGCGCTGTACAATGTTTTTATTTTCTGCCGGATCAGCGCATGGACTTCGTTGGCCTGCTCCGGCGTTGCGGTCTTTCCCGTGCCTATGGCCCAGACCGGCTCGTAGGCGATCACGAGCTTCTTCATGTCCCCGGGGGCGACGTCCTTGAGCCCCCCCGCCGCCTGGCGACTGATGACTTCATTGAGCCTGCCGGCTTCGCGCTCGGCCAGCGTTTCGCCCACGCACATGATCGGCGACAGGCCCCTTTTGAGCGCCTGTTTCACCTTCTTGTTCACGGACTCGTCGGTCTCGCCGAAGTACTGCCTGCGCTCGCTGTGGCCTATAATAACATATTTGCAGCCCAAATCCAACAGCATTTCCGCGGAAATCTCGCCGGTAAAGGCCCCTTTGTCCTCCCAGTGGAGGTTCTGGGCCGCAAGCGCTATAGCGGTTCCCCTGATGGCATCGCCGACCGTCTGGAGCGCGGTGAAGGCCGGGGCAAGGACGATTTCCCGGTCCTTGACAGCGGACACAAGAGGAATGATCTCGGCTGCGAGGTCGCGCGCTTCTGCCGTGGTTTTGTTCATCTTCCAGTTGCCCGCGATGATGGGCGTTCGTTTCGGATTCATAAAAACCCCTTCGTGAGTAGCATGGATCAGGCAGCAAGGAGCAAGGAAATTAATTGCATTATTGCCTCTGTTTCCCTTGCTGCATGACCCTTGCTGGTTTATTCTTTATCATCCGTCAAGGCCGCGAGGCCCGGCAGCTCCTTGCCTTCGAGCAGTTCGAGCGATGCGCCGCCGCCCGTGGAAATAAACGTGATGCTGTCGGATACGCCCGCTTTGTGGACCGCCACGTCCGTGTCACCGCCGCCCACGATGGTCGTCGCGTAGGCGTCCGCGACTGCGCGCGCGATCGCGAAGGTGCCGCGGGAATAGGCGTCTTTCTCGAACATGCCCATGGGGCCGTTCCAGATGATGGTCTTCGCGTCCTGGATCGCCTCGGTAAAGAGCCGCGTGGTGGCCGGGCCGATGTCGAGCCCCACCCAGCCCTTCGGGATTTCCTGGGAGGTGACGATCTTGGTCTCCGCGCCGTCGTTCATGTTCTCCGCCACCACGAAGTCGACCGGGAGATAGAACTTGACGCCCTTTTCACGCACGCTCTTTCTGATACGCTGGGCCATTTCGAGCATGTCCTGCTCGACAAGGGAACTTCCCACGTCCTGGCCGCGCGTTTTAATAAAGGTAAAGGCCATGGCGCCGCCCACGATCACCTTGTCTACTTTGTCTTTCAGATTCTCGATGACGCCGATCTTGCCCGAGACCTTGGCCCCGCCGAGGATGGCGACAAAGGGCCGCACGGGATTGGCTACGGTCTTCTGCAGGTAGGTGATTTCCTTTTTCATCAGGAATCCCGCGACCGCCTGCTTCACGTGTTTCGTAATCCCGTAGGTCGAGGCATGCGCCCGGTGGGCAGTACCGAAAGCGTCGTTCACGTATATATCGGTGAATGAAGCGAGCGCCTTCGAGAAGCCTTCGTCGTTCTTTTCCTCTTCGGGGTGGAACCGCAGGTTCTCAAGGAGCAGGACATCCCCGGGCCGCATCCCCGCGACCAAATGATCCACGTCCGGGCCGATGCAGTCCTTGGCGAACTTCACTTCTTTGTTGAGGAGACGGTTCAGCCGCAGGGCCACCGGCGCAAGGCTGTATTTCGGGTCTCTCTTGCCCTTGGGGCGTCCGAGATGAGACGCGAGGATCACCTTCGCGCCGGCATCGAGGGCATAGTTGATCGTCGGAAGGGTGGAGCGGATCCTGCCGTCGTCGGTGATGTTGCCGTTTTCGTCGAACGGCACGTTGAAGTCCGCGCGGATGAAGACCCGCTTTCCCTTCAAGTCGACTTTTTCGATGGTTTTTTTGTCCATGGCGGCTCCTCAAAAACGGTTTTAACGCTTAACCGTTTGAACGTTCAAACGGTTTACAAACCTTTTTGGGCCACCATGATCGCCAGATCGCGCAGCCTGTTGGAATAGCCCCACTCGTTGTCGTACCAGGAAATGACCTTTACCATGGTGCCGTCCATCACGCTCGTGAGCTCGGCGTCCACGATGGAGGAGTGGGGGTTGCCCTTGAAGTCGATCGACACGAGCGGCTGCTCGCAGTATTGCAGGATGCCTTTCATCCTGCCGTTGGCCGCGGCCTTGAGCGCGCCGTTCACCTCGTCTTTGGTCGTTTTCTTCGAGACCTCGAACACCACGTCCACGACCGACACGTTCGGCGTGGGCACGCGGAGGGACATGCCGTCGAGCTTGCCCTTGAGTTCCGGCAGCACGAGGGAGACGGCCTTCGCCGCTCCCGTCGAAGTCGGAATGATGGACATTGCCGCGGCACGGGCGCGTCGGAGGTCCTTGTGCGCCAGGTCGAGGATGCGCTGGTCGTTGGTGTAGGAGTGGATCGTGTTCATGAGCCCGTGCACGATGCCGAAGGAATCCTGGACCACCTTGGCCACCGGAGCGAGGCAGTTCGTGGTGCAGGAAGCGTTCGAGATGATGTTGTGCTTCCTGGGATCGTAGGTCTCGTCGTTTACGCCGAGCACGAAAGTGGCGTCAGGCTCCTTGGCCGGGGCTGAGATAAGCACTTTTTTCGCGCCGGCCTTGAGGTGCTTTTCGGCGCCCGCCCGGTCCGCGAAACGGCCGGTTGACTCGATGGCGATGTCCACCTTCATGTCCTTCCAGGGCAGCTCCGCCGGGTCGCTCTTGGCCACGACCGTGATCTCCCTGCCGTCCACGATCAGCTTGCCTTCGGCGTGCTTTACGTCCGCGGCAAATTCTCCGGCGAGTGAGTCATACTTCAGAATGTGCGCGAGGGTCTTGGCGTCTGTGAGGTCATTCACCGCCACGATCTCCAAGTCTTTATTCCCGTAGCACGCGCGGAAAAAGTTCCTCCCGATCCTCCCGAATCCGTTGATTGCAACTCTTACAGCCATGGCAGCCTCCTTAAAATAAAGATAGGGGCAAGGGTCAAGCAGCCAGGGACAAGGATGTTTCGTGAAGGGTTCCTTGCTACTTGCTACATGACCCATGACCCTTATTCTAATTTATGCATCACCAGCCCCGTCAGGAGCTTGGGATAAAAGTACGTCGCCTTCTGCGGCATGCGCTCGCCCGCGGCGGCCACTTCCTTCACCTCCTGCACCTTGGTGGGATTCATGAAGAAGACGATCTCTGCATTGCCGTCGTGGACCTTCTCGTCGGCTTCGTCCGCGTCCTTGATGTATTCGATGTTGAGCCCCAGCTTGTGCGTTTCCATTCTGACGCCCAGCAATTTGTCGATGATCAGGTGGTGCAGAATAGAGACGTCCAGCCTCCGGTACGCGGGCGATTTGTCCGCGAGCAGGGCATCCATGTCCGCCTCGCTCCTGAGCGTCAGAAGATAATAGCTGTGCTCGCCCTTGATCCGCATGCCGAAGACATGTGCGCGTTCCGCGCGGTGCGCCATGGTGTCCAGAATGGTACGACGGTCCTTGGCCTCGGATTTTTTGTCGAAGTCGATCCTTTCAATGTTGAAGTACCGGTTCAGGTCGTCCTCAAAGCGCCGAGGCTCAAAGTTATTCAGGTTAAAGAGCGCACGGTGCGCGGGGAGGACCGTGAGCCCCGTGTCTTCCAGGCGGGCGAGGAACATGGCAACATAGTTATATCCTTCCTCCCCGGTGAATGAGCCTGCCGCCTCGCGCCGCTCGTTCCGGTAATTCAAGGCCGTGTCGTAACGGTGATGGCCGTCCGCGATGAAAAAGGGCTTGTCCGCCATTTCCCGGACAATGACCTCGATGTCGTCCTTGTCGGCGAGCGCCCAGACGCGGTGAAGCACGCCGTCGCTGTTTTTTGCTTCCATCTCGGGCCGGCCGCCGGCTTTTGCAAGCATACTTGCTACGTTCCCCTGCGGGTCCGAGAAGAGTGAAAAAATCTGGCTGAAGCTCGCCTTGCACGCCCGCAGGAGGTTCAGGCGGTCAGTCTTCGGTCCCGAAAGCGTGGACTCGTGCGGTTTGACGACGCCCGAATCATAATCCTCTATTTTTACCAGGCAGATGAGGCCGCGCAGCCTTTTGACGCCGCCTCCGATATTATACTCCATTTCGTAGATATAGAAAGCGGCATCCTGCCGCTGCTGAAGGACGCCCCTCCGCGACCAGTCCTCCAGGGCCGCTGCCGCGCGGGAATACCGGTTGTCCTCCTGCGTATCGGCGGGGCTCGTCAGGCCGAATTCGAGGCGAATTACATTATACGGATTTTTTCGATACAGCGCCTGCTGTTCAGCGGGCGATATGATGTCGTAGGGCGGACAGACGAGATCATCCATCCTGCCGGCTTTTGCCTGGGTATACACGATCCCCCGGAAGGGGGTTATCCTCGCCATGTATTGATTCTCCCCGACCAAGCTCGGGAAATCCGTTCCTAAAGGTGAAATGATTATCGTTTCCGATCGCTCACCCTGTGGCCTGCTGTGGGGTCAGCGCTCGCTGAGGAATTCAATATTCTGACGGCAAACACGCTAAACAATGCCTCAAAAGACTTCTTTTATATCACAGGGTCTGTTTTATTGTCAATTGTTATATTTTATAAGGTTTTGAGATGGGACGATTATGACCGAACGCGGTCGGGGGGTCGGCTTGTAAATGCTCACCCCTGCATGAGCTTCAGGAAGGCGCGTATCCGTTTGGCGTTTGTGCCGATGTCGCTTTTGCCGACGCGGGAAACGGAGCGAATGTCGATGCGGCTGCCTGCTGCCTCTTCAGCAATTCGAATGATGATATCGTCCTGAAACCCGAACCAGAATGTCCTGTCCACCGCTTCGATGCGCCCTTTGCCCTTGTCCGCATCGACGACCTTCCAACCCAGCTCCCGCGCGGCGGCAAGGGCCTTGTCGAAAGCCGCAGCCGGAGAAAGTCGCACCTGGAGGGGCTTTATATCCGGGTATGCCTTGAGCTGCAGGGCGGCGATATCGGGACCGCCGTATTCAGCAGGGTTCATGGCGTCTTTTCTGAGTGGGAGTATGGCGACGAAGCGGGGCGGGTTCTGCGTGTCGGTTGTGATATCGTGGATGGGAGGCACCCGTTTTGCCGTCTGCACCCAGCCCCAGGGGATGCCTGCCGTCGCAAGGCCGATCAGAAGGCCGGCCGCGGCCAGCGCAGAGGCGCTGCTCATTCTGCTTCGCAATGATCCGGCAAGACCTATCCCGCAGAGGACCGCGGCAGAGGCTCCTCCGTAGGCCGCCCATCTCAGGATGTCTAAGCCCGCAGTGAAACGCCACCATTCCCGGCTGGCGCCGAGTCCCGCAAGCGCGGCCGCAATGCCGGAGATTACGGCCAGGAAAATGCCGAGGAGAACGATGACTGATGCCCTTTTATTCATTATCAACGCCTGCTGCCTGCTTTTTCCACGGCAACCCGGTAATTTTCTTCCGTATCGATGTCGAGGATTACTCCCTCATCGTCGACATCGGCGGTTCGGACCGCCTGCGCGTGATTTCGGATAATGTCCCGGAGCGTGGCAGCAAAAAAGATTTCCGTAATGATTTGCTTTGGAAACAGCGTAGGGTGGCCCCGCTTCCCCTGATAGGAGGGGATGACGATGGCGCCGGGCGTTTCGAGATGCTGTTGGAGAACGGTCTCAATGGTTTCCCCGGACACGAGCGGATGATCGGACAGGCACACAAGCACGCCGGAAGAATAACCGTCGATTGCGCGCAGCCCCGCGCGTACGGATTCGGCCATCTCGCTTCCCGGCGCATTGTTTACGGCTATGGTGACGGGCAGGCCGCGCAACGCGTGGATGACGCCGTTCTCCGGCGAACTCACGACGACCACAATGTCGTCGAGCCCGGCGGACAAAAGGACGTCAAAGCAATGCCTGATGACGGGTTTGTCATTCAGGGGAAGGAGCTGTTTTGAGCGCCCCATCCTCCTCGATGCGCCCGCTGCAAGCAGGATGGCCGAAACGTTTGGTCCCATGTTCCCTTCTCCGCTGGATGATCTGGGCCATGATGCTCACGGCGATTTCCTCCGGCGTCACCGAGCCGATCCCGAGGCCGACAGGCGTTATCACCCGATCGATGTCCTCCGGGGGAAAGCCGTTTTCCCTGAGCGCCCTGTGGAGCAGGGCCTTCTTGCGTCTGCTTCCGAGAAGGCCGATATATTTCGCCCCTGTTTTGAGCGCGGCCCTGACCGCGTCGAGGTCGTGATTGTGCCCCCGCGTGGCCACGACGATGCAGGCATCTTTTTCGACGGGCAGGTGTTCGAACGCCTGTTCAAAATTCCTTACCACGAGATCGTCAGCGTCGGGCACATTGGCGCGATTTGCGAATTCCTCCCGGTCGTCGGCGACGGTCACCCGAAACCCTGCGAACCGGGCGAGCTTTGCAAGCGCCTTTCCTACGTGGCCCGCGCCGAGAATCACGAGGTGAGGTTCGAGCAGGACCGGTTCGATATAAACGAGCACCCTTCCGCCGCACACGAGGCCGCCTTCGCGTTCGGTGAGTTCGAACGGAAGCGTCATGGGATTGCCGTCTCTCATGGCCATGAGCGCGGCCTGGACAACGTCGGCCTCGAGACATCCGCCGCCCAGGGTGCCCATGATCGACCCGTCGTCGCGCACGAGCATCTTGGCGCCCTGCTTCTGGGGCGACGAGCCGCGGCATTCAACGATCGTGGCGATGACGGAAACTCTGCCCAGGCGCTTCAGACGTAATGCTTCTTCATATATTTGCATGTACCCTCCGAATCTCAGCAATTTGCCATGGAAACAGCTTGTACCGCGAAGACTCGAAGAGCGCAAAGTTTATAAAAATAAGAGATTAACGCATTCTTTGCGGCCCTGGCGTCTTTGCGGTGATATGTTTTCGCTTTAAGCTGTTTTCATCGCCGCCAGCACCGTCTCCGGCTTCATCGGCAGTCGCCGGATCCTCGCGCCGGTCGCCGCGAAGACGGCGTTTGCGACCGCCGGGGCGGCAGGAGGCACCCCGGGCTCGCCGATGCCGCCCAATTTCTCGCCGCTTTTTACGATGTGCACGTCCACATCGGGGGCCTCGCTCATCCTGAGGAGTTCATAGTCGGCGAAATTTTCAGACTTAATGCCTCCGTTCGCAATCTCGATTTTCTCCTTGAGCGCGGCGGACAGTCCCATGGTGAGCCCGCCCATCATCTGGGCGGACACGATCGCGGGGTTGACGGTCGAGCCGCAGTCGACCGCGCAGGTCACCTTGTGGACTTTGATCGATCCTGTTTTTTTCTCCACCGAGACCTCCGCCACCTCGGCGACGTAGCTGCCGAAGGAAAGATGATAGGCAATGCCGCGCGCCTGCCCCCTGGCGGGAGGCTTTCCCCAGCCCGCCTTTTCCGCTGCAACCTCCAGCACTTTTTTTGCCCGCGGATGGTTTTTGAGCAGGCCGAGCCGGAATTCGAGCGGATCCTTCTTCGCCGCGTGCGCCAGTTCGTCCACAAAGCTTTCGACCGTGAAGGCATTGTGCGAACTCCCGACGGAGCGCCAGAACCCGACGGGAACGGGCGTGTCGAAGCGCACGTACTCGACGGACACATTGGGGATTTCGTATTCGAGGTTCTTTACGCCCTCCACTGCCGCGTTGTCGATGCCGTCCTTCATGGAATCGGGAAACACGCGGGCAAAGATGGACGGGCAGACGATTTTGTGCGACCAGGCGGTGACCTTTCCACCGGCGTCAATCGCGCCCTGAATTCTGCTTACGTTCATGGGGCGGTAGAAATCATTCTGCATATCCTCTTCCCGTTTCCAGACGAGCTTGACGGGCTTCTTCGTCGAGATGGACAGCAGGAGCGCCTCTTCCAGAAAGTCGCGCTCGAAGCGCCTGCCGAACCCGCCGCCTAAAAGCGTGGTGTGCACGCGGATCTGCTCGGGCTTCAGGCCGGTGAGGTCCTGCGCCATCTTGAGGGTGCCGCTCTGGTTCTGCGTTGGTATCCAGATGTCGCATCCGTCCTTCCGCACGTCAACGGTGCAGTTCATCGGCTCCATCGTTGCGTGCGAAAGGAAGGGCAGGGTATACACGGCCTCGACCTTCTGCGCGGCCGAGTCGAGCGCGCTTTTTGCGTCTCCGTCATTCCTTGCAATGATTCCGCCGGAGGTCAGACGGCCGGTGAAGTCCGCTTCCAGCGATTCGTTGCTCATTGCAGGATGCTTTGCGTTCTGCCAGTCCGCTTTCAGGGCGTCGCGTCCTTTCCATGCGGCATCGATTGTGTCAGCGCAGACGGCCATGCCGCCGTGGACCGGAACGACCGCCCGCACGCCGGGCACGCCTTGCGCCGCTTCCTTATTGGAGGAGGCGAGTTCCGCTCCATAAGCGGGCGGTCTCGAGATGGCGGCGTAGAGCATGCCGGGGACGAAAGAGTCGATGCCGAAGTCTGCCCGGCCGTTCGTCTTGTCGTGCATGTCGAGCCGCGCCAGCTCCTTGCCGATGTATCGGAATTGTTTTTCCTTCTTGAGCGCGGGGTTCTGCGGCACCTTCAGCTTTGACGCCGGGGCAGCGAGACGACCGTAGGTAAGTGTGCGGTTGCTCTTGAGGTGGCGAACTTTGCCGAGGTCCGCCGCGCACTCCCTGACCGGGACTTTCCATTCGCGCGCAGCGGCAGTGAGCATCATTTCGCGGGCCGCCGCCCCGGCCTTCCGGAGCGGTTCGTACATGTGGCGGATGCTGGAGCTGCCGCCGGTTGCCTGTGTGCCCCAGTCCGGGTCCTTATAGGCGTCTCCGGCGGGCGCCGGCCCCATCCTGACGTTCTTCCAGTCCGCGTCGAGCTCGTCGGCGACGATCATGGGAAGCGAGGTGTAGACGCCCTGGCCCATCTCGGATTTGTTCACGGTAATGGTCACACTATTGTCCGGCGCAACGCGCAGCCAGACGTTCGGCTGAAACGCCGCGCCCTCCAGCTCTTTTGCGGATAGCAGCCGGTAGCCGGTCGCTGTCGAGGCGACGGCGATCACCAGACCCGCGCCCGTCATCTTCAGAAACTGTCTTCGAGTGAGATCGGTCTTCATTTTTTCCCTCCTGCTGACGCGAGCATGATGGCGCTTTTGATCTTGGGATACGTGCCGCAGCGGCAGAGGTTGCCATTCATGTGTTCGACGATCTTCTCCTGCGTGGGATGCGGGTCCTGGGACAGGAGGCTTGCCGCCTGCATGATCTGGCCCGGCTGGCAGTAGCCGCATTGCGGGACCTGCTCCCTGATCCATGCCTGCTTCACGGGATGATTCTCGGGAAGCCCTTCGATGGTCGTGATCTTTTTGCCCTGCGCTGTCCCGACCGGCGTCTGGCACGAACGCTCGGCTTTGCCGTCGATGTGCACGGTGCAGGAGCCGCACATGCCGATGCCGCAGCCGAATTTTGTTCCCGTGAGCTTGAGCCGCTCCCGGATGACCCAGAGCAGGGGCGCGTCCGGCTCGACATCCACCTGGTAGGACTTGCCGTTGATTTCAAGATTGATCATAAGACACCTCCGTGATGTTCGTTTTGCATGCGTGTCTCAATGCATGAATATTATTGCTTACAACTATATAAGGGATGGGTGGTGAAATGAATTAACCGTTACTAAAAGCTTAACATCGGGAAAAAGATTGTCAAGGAGAGGAAAGACGAATGCGCCCTAAGTATTAGGATGCGAAAAGGATAATTTTTGCGCGATAAGTTGAATCGCAGATCGATCAGAATTCATTGATCGCGTCGATCATGCTTCGCAGCCTGCCGAAGTCCTTACGATCGAAATCCGCCACCAGTCTCGGCAGGCGGGCGATCTCAGGTTCGTCCGTTTCGGCCGGCAGGGCTTTCGACAGCATGATGTCTCCCTGCGGCAGAAGGATGTCCTGAAATTGATCCTTGAGTTTCCGGACCTGCTGCTGCGAGAGGGGGGACGTAAGCCTGAGCGCGAGCTGCCCGTCGATATACCGCAGGCTGTGGTAGCGGCTGTAAAAGCGGTTGATCCTGCCGACGGCGGCGTCAACGGAATCCACCCGTTCGAAGAGCGAAAAATCAGGCGCGCTGATATAGCCGTGGGCAAGGAGCTCGTCCTCAAAGAATCTGATCAGCTTCGACCAGTACGACCCCTCCGGTTCGTCCACGAGCACGAGCGGCATGGGATTGCGTTTGCCGGTCTGGACCAGGGTGAGCGTTTCCATGGCCTCGTCGAGGGTGCCGAACCCGCCGGGGAAGAGCGCAACGGCGTCCGCTTCCTTGAGGAACGCGACCTTGCGGTTGAAGAAATATTTGTACGTGATGAGCCGCGGATTGCCTTCCAGCACCGGGTTCGGCCGCTGCTCGAACGGGAGACGAATGTTCACGCCGAAGGAGTGCTCAGGTCCGGCGCCCTCGTTCACCGCCTGCATGATGCCCGCCCCCCCGCCGGTAATGACCATGTAGCCCGATTCGGCAAGCCTCCGGCCGAACTCGCGCGCGAGCGCGTACACGGGCTCGTCGGGCTTCGTCCGCGCCGAGCCGAAGACCGTGACCTTGCGCACGTTCCGGTAGGGACCGAATATCTTCGAGGTGAACCGCATCTCCTTGAGCGTGGTGTTCATGAGCTTGAGGTCTGCGCTTTCGTCGTCCTCCTGGCCCGCCTTGAGCGCCGCAATGATCATTTCCCGGATGTATTCGGGACGCCGGATGCCTTCCGCGGTTTTCAGGAGCTGACCGATGATTTCATCGACAGCGCCGTTGGCCCCGGTAAAGTGAAGCTTCATGATAGTGTTCTCTCCTTCGCCTGATAATAATCCTTGAAATCCTATAGTAAAGCATTTTGGGGCGTTTGTCGAGTGGACAGGAGGGGGGGGCACCGCGCGTTTCGGGAAAAGCGCCGAATTATGTTATAATACAAATATTCGGGGTCAACCGCCGGACAGGGTAAAAATCCGAGGCTATCGCCTCGATTCTTTAAACCGTTCTAATCGAGTAGTTGTTTTTTTACGTCAAAATCCGGTTAATTCCTTGCATTGATGTCACCCGAAGCGAGTTCGGGTGAACCCATTCCCAAGGTGAAATGATTATCGTACCCGCTCGCTAACCCCGCTGTAAGCTGCGGGGAATGCGCTCGCAGAGGAATTCGAGTATCGTAAATGCACGGCCGATTGAAAGGACTTCGCATGCCCATGAAATGGAAACACAAGGCGCGTCTCTTCAATTCCCTGATTCGGATTGTTCCGGCGCCTCTCGGCCGTTTTGCTGCGCTGCTTGTCCTGGCGACCTTGCCCTCTTTTTTCTGGGGACCCCCGCTTGTGCAAGCGTCCGCCCGCCTCGTGTCCGTCGGCGTCTATGAGAATGCGCCGAAGGTCTTCACCTCCGAATCCGGCAAACCGTCGG
>DASWAB010000166.1:0-8489 GCA_036391375.1 Nitrospirota bacterium | reverse complement strand
GATGTTTTCCATGATTCCTCCTCTTCCATCTCTAATATCTATTTTAGCATCATGGGCAGAAGAGGGGGGGAGGCAACGGGGGCAAGGGTGCGCCGAGCGGGGAAGGCCGGGATGTGTCCTGCTGCGTCACGAACTCAGTCGAAAAACGTTTTATGCAGTATTTCTTGTCAGCAGGTTCACCGCCTGGTCCAGGTCCCGGTGCGCGCCGAGCAGCACGATGATGTCCTCGGGCTGCAGCAGGAAGTCCGGCCCGGGGTTCGTGACCGCCTCGCCGTTGCGCGCGACGGCGATGACCGTGGCCCCTGTGTTCTTCCGGATGTCGAGCTCCCGGAGCGTCCTGCCCGCCGCCGGGGACGCCGGATCGATCTGGATGTTGTCCACCGTGGCGCCGGCAAAAAGCGCGGCCACGCGCCCGATGTTCTCCTGGTCGAGCGAGAACCCCCGCAGCATTTTGTATCCGCCGAACCGCACGAGCTGGATCTGATTGGCGATGACGTTTCCCGGCACGTGATACTCATGCAGCACCCGTGAGAATATCTCGATCGACGTCTCGAACTCCTCGGGGATCACCTGGTTCGCGCCGGACCGGTAGAGTTCGTCCACTTCCGCCCCGTACCGGGTGCGCACGAGGATGAATATCGAGGGGTTGAGCAGTCTCGCGGCTCGAACGGCGATCCTTGCGGCCGCATAATCGGATATCGCAAATACGATCATCTTGGCGCATTCCACGCCGGCGCGCTGGAGAACGTCCCTCCTCGTGATGTCGCCGTAAATGATGGGCTCTCCCTCTTTGCGCGCTTTCCGTATGGTGTCGGCGTTCACCTCGAGCACCACGTAGGGGATCTGCGTGGCCTTGAGCGTCCTGGCCAGGTTCCTGCCGTTCAGGCCGTACCCGGCGATGACGGTGTGGCCGGCGAGCGTGCAGAAGTCCGTTTTTTCTCCGGGTTCCGGCGCGATTTCGGGGAGCCGCGCCGTGATCCACGGCCCGGCCTGGATGATGAACGGCGTCGCGAGCATGCTGAGAATGCTGGTGTTGATGAACATTTGAAACACGTCACCGCCCATGAGGCCGCGCAGATGCCCTTGCTGGGCGAGGAGGAACGAGAACTCGCCGATCTGGGCCAGGCCGAGCCCCGTGAGCAGGGCGCTCCGGATGGGATAGCGCAGCGCTTTCGCGGTTATCGCCACGAGCCCTGTTTTTACCAGCGTGAGGGCCAGCGTCATGAGGACGAGGACCGGCCAGTGCGCGCCGAAGTAGCTGGTATGGAGGAGCATGCCGATGGAGATGAAGAAGATGCTCGCAAAGTAGTCGCGGAAGGGGATGATCTCGGACACGATGTGGTGGCTGTATTCCGATTCCGAGATGATGAGCCCCGCGAGGAACGCGCCGAGGGCGAGCGACAGGCCGAGGCTGTAGGTGATCCATGCCGTTCCGAGGCAGAGAAGCACTACCAGGAGAAAGAATATCTCGCGGTTCCTCAGCCGGATGACTTGATAAAGAAGGAACGGCACGACCTGGCGCGCCGCGACATAAACTCCGGCAAGCCCCAGCGCAGCCTTGCCCAGCTGGGAAAGCACCGAAAGCGGCGTCGCCGCGCCTGCGGCGCCCACCCCGCCCAGGATCGGCAGCAGGAGCATCATGGGCACGACGGCCACGTCCTGAAAGAGCAGGATGCCGGTGGCCAGCCTGCCGTGGGCAGTGTCGAGTTCGGCGCGGTCCGTATACATCTTGAGCACGATGGCGGTGCTGGAAAGAGACGCAAGGAACCCGAAGAAGATGCCCTGGGGAAGGGAGTAACCGAGCGCCACGGCAATGCCTGCGACCGCGGCAATGGTCAAAAGCACCTGCGCTCCGCCGCCGATCAGGAACTGACGGCCCGACTTTATGATATCGGCAACAGAAAACTCGAGCCCCACCGTGAACAAAAGCAGGACCACGCCGACGTCCGCGAGCCGTTCCACGACGCGGGTCTCGGTAATCACGGCCGCGCCGTGGGGGCCGATCAGGACGCCGGTGATCAGAAACCCCACGAGCGCCGGCAGCTTTATCCTATGGAAGAGGTAGGTGATCGGGAGCGAGACCGCGAGAAGGATGATGAGTTCGCGGAGGATGGTGATTTCCTGTTCCTGCATGACCGTATCATAGCATACTTCGGCATGAATATTAAGCATAATACCTAAGATTCATTGACACGGGTTTCAGGCGGGTGATACTATTTTAATGGGACAGTAAATCTTCAGGAAGGGAAGTGATGGCGTATGAAGGCGCTTGTGTATCATGGACCGGGCAAGCGGTCATGGGAGGAACGGCCAAAACCGGCTGTTAAGGACCCGACTGATGCCGTCGTCAAAATAACCAAGACCACGATCTGCGGGACCGATCTGCACATCCTCAAGGGTGACGTGCCGACGGTGACCGACGGACGCATCCTCGGGCATGAGGGCGTCGGGACCATTGACGAACTGGGACCTGCGGTTTCGAACTTCAAAAAAGGAGACCGGGTGCTGATCTCGTGTATCACCTCCTGCGGCAAATGCGAGTCCTGCAAAAAAGGCATGTACTCGCACTGCGAGAGCGGAGGGGGATGGATCCTGGGCAACACCATCGACGGGACCCAGGCGGAGTATGTAAGGATCCCCTTTGCGGACACGAGCCTCTATTCCGTGCCGAAAGACGCGGACGAGGACTCGCTCGTCATGCTAAGCGATATCCTGCCGACCGGTTTTGAGTGCGGCGTGCTGAACGGCCAGATCAAGCCCGGCGACAGCGTGGCCATTGTCGGCGCGGGGCCCGTGGGGCTTGCGGCGCTGCTTACCGCGCAGTTCTATTCTCCCGCGGAGCTCATCATGATCGATGTGGACGATTACCGGCTGGATGTGGCGAAGAAATTCGGCGCGACCAGGGCCGTCAACAGCAGGGACGGGAAGGCCATTGACAAGGTGATGGAACTTACGGGTAAAAAAGGGGTCGATGCGGCGATCGAAGCTGTGGGCATTCCGGCGACCTTCGAGCTGTGCGAGGAAATCCTCGCACCGGGCGGGCATCTTGCGAATATCGGCGTGCACGGAAAACCCGTGGAGCTGCATATCGAGAAGCTCTGGTCACGGAACATCACGCTCACGACGCGGCTGGTTGACACCGTGACGACGCCGCTCCTTCTGAAGGAAGTCAGGGTGGGAAAACTGGAGCCGAAGAAACTCATTACCCATACCTTTAAGCTGGATGACGTGATGAAGGCTTATGACACCTTCGGGAACGCGGCCAGGGAAAAGGCGTTAAAGGTGCTCCTGAAGGCTGCGTAGGAAATCCAAACCAAAGAAGGAAGAAGGGAAGACAATGAAAGGACAAAACTTCCTTCTTCCTTCAATCCTCCTTTAAAGTATCGTCAACGATTTTTCTCCTGTTTAACGTAACAATAAAAAACACGATGCCGCAGAAAAGTCCGCCGAGGGCAAAGGTGAGCGGGGCTTTCAGGACGTGCGCCACACTCCCGGCGAACAGACTTCCGAAGGGCGTCAGCCCTCCGAAGGTGAAGGTATAGACGCTCATGACCCTGCCGCGAAGCCGGTCCTCGGTGTTGAGCTGCACCGTGGTGTTGGCCATGCCGAAGAACGTGACCATGGACCAGCCCGAAAGCGCGAGCAGCAGGGCGGTAAGGCCGTATGTTTTTTGAAAACCGATCAGGATCAGGAAAAGGGAGAGCGCCATGCCGCCCCCGAGCAGAAAGAACGGCTTCGGCCCCTGCCTGCTCAGAAAGGCGAGGGAAAATGCGCCGATCAGCGCGCCCGCGCCGAAGGAAGACATGAGAAATCCGAACCCCGCGGCGTCGCGGTGCAGTTCCTGCCGGGCGAACACGGGCACCAGGACGTTGAAGTTCGTCCCGAAGACGCTGACCACGGCCACGAGCAGGATCGTAATCAGGACAATCGGCGTGCCCCTGATGTAGCGCACGGCTTCCTTGATGTCCTGAACGATGCGGTAGGAGCGCGGCCCCTCTGACGGTTTGACCTCGAATTTCATGAGGAGCAGCCCCGCCAGAACGGCCAGGAAACTAAGACCGTTCACGAAAAAGCAGACAGCAGTGCCCGCGGCGCCGATCAGCATCCCTGCGATAGCGGGCCCCACGGCCCGGGCCGCGTTGAAGATGGACGAGTTCAGGGCAATGGCGTTCATGAGGTCTTCTTTTCCCACCATCTCGATGATGAACGACTGCCGCGCCGGCATGTCGATCGTGTTCACGATGCCGAGGAGCGTCGCGAGGATCACAACATGCCAGTATCGCACCACTCCCGCAAAATCAAGCGCCGCGAGGATGAAGGCAAGCAGCATTAGCGCGGTTTGCGTGAAAATGATGATCCTGCGCTTGGAAAAATAATCGATGAAAGGCCCGGTGAAGAACGAGAGCAGCAGCATGGGGAGAAACTGGAGGGCCGAGACCACGCCCAATTTGAATGACGAATGGGTGAGCTCCAGCACGAGCCATGCCTGTCCCACGTTCTGCATCCAGGTGCCGATGAGGGATACGAGCTGACCGGAAAAGAAGAGGCGGAAGTTCCGGTGGCGGAGCGAATGAAAGATTGCTTTGATCATGGATGTGTCTTGCATAAAGATAGATTATCTGACGTTCTTGTTACAGTATAACATGTTGGTGCGTGGGAGAAAATAGGGGGGGGAGGGGTGGTGACTTCGCCTACGAAACTGTACTTTCAACAAATCGAAACATTTAATCATCTCTTGCCGAAATATACACTTCCCAGCCCTTCGCTCAGCTTTAATTTCCACAGGTGTTCATCATAGGAATCACGACAAAGGGCTTGGAAATTTATCCAAGCCTTTTTGCCGTGAAGGTTCTCTCTTGGATGTCATTATCTGGTCCCCGGATCATTGTAATACCACTCCGCCTCCCAGAACAGGAGCAGCGAGTCGATTATCCGCCTCGTGGCCGTCATATCGGCGCTCGTGATTGTTATTACCGAATCCGCGGCCTTGCCCAGGTCTTTGAGATCGGTTTCCCGGTCGGCCTGGCTTGCGATTGTCCTGTTCCGGACATTGCTGAGGTACTGGACGGCATTGTCCCGGTCCGCAGCCTCCCTGCCTTTTACATACAGAGATTGCAGAGTGGAAATCGCTTCGGCCAGGGCCTCTGCCGTGCTCTTTGCTACTGTCACCTGGCTCTTAATCGTCTGGTACGGCAAATAGGACCCGTTTTCCAGATATGCTATATCGGTTTGGAATGTGTAGGTGTCGGCTTTGTCAGGCGGACGGGCGTAGTATCTGATCGTCGTGGTCTGGTTGGATGCAAGATCGAGCGTCCGGATCCAGGGGTTGTCCGTTATCCACTGGCATCTCTGCTTCTGTTCCACTGATTCTTCTGTTATTTCACATGTTCCGATTTGGACCGAATCAGGATAGGTCTCCTTAAGCTGGAGATTGAACGGGGCACCGAGGCTCCTGACCGATATTGTCACGGGAACGAGCTGGCCGGGTACAAGGACCGTTGGATCGGCCGGGGTATGGATGTAGGCCAGCGATTGTTCGAGCAAGGCCGGGAACGTGATGGCGGTCGTGCTGCTCATGCCCAGATCGAAGGCAAAGAAGAGCGTTTTCCCGCTGCCGTAGTCATTGCCGATGATGGCAGGGTACCGTACGGTTGTTTTGCCCGTGTCGTCCGTTATGGTTGCAATGACGCCGTTCAGGACGGACGTCTCGACCTTGACTGCTTTTCCCGTAGACCGGAACGTCCCCCGGATGTTGAGAGCATTTCCTTCGATTCCGACGGCATAATTCTTGCCAGGGAGCTTGCCCTTGAAGGTCATGCCGAACATGTCCTGATCGAGGTTCTCTCTGGTAAAGAGTGACGAGATAAGGCCTTTCCCTGCATAGATCTCCTCTCTAAGCTCTTGCGCAAAATGGTCTTCGAGGGGCTGGTTGTCTCCCAAGATCAGAAAGTCCGTGTACAGGGGGTTCCTGAGTTCCGTCTGGAAGTCTTTCTTGTCCAGGACGATGCGGTACGTTGCCCCTGCCTGGTTCAGGGCGGATTCGATCGCAGCCTGTTTCGGGACGCGCTGGTCGGCGTTCCAGGGGTAGTTGAGCCAGACAAGGACATTCTTCACGTCGGGGACCGTTTTGCTGACCATAATGCCGGGTTTTACCTCAAAGGAGGCACTGGCCAGGGTCTTGGGCGCTGCCATGGGCGCGGTCCTGACCTGGAGCACGGCGAGATAGGTCTTGGGCGCCAGGATCAGCGTATTCGCCGTCCCGTTTGCCGTGATCGTTTGCCCCTGCCTCACGTCTGCAGCCTGTCCCGTAATTTCTGTTTTCATCTCCCTGGTATCGGGATCGGCAACGACGATGGTCGGGGTGAGGCCGGCTATGTCTTCGTTGCCGTTGTTGGTAAAGCTGTAGGTAAATGCCTCTTGTCTCCCCTGGTAAACGGGGTTCGGGCTTGCGGTAAGCGCGCCCGTCATGCCCGCGCCGGTTCGGGACGAGGAAAGGATTTCAAGGCTCGCTGAGGATGAGGCGATGACGGCGCCTGCGCCGTCTTTTATTTTCAGCGTGACGGGATACGCGCCCGGAGGGTTTGTGCCTATAGTTACGTAACCCTTGAAACTGAACGCGGCGCCGGGCATGAGGCTCGCGATAGGGCGTGTGTCGGAGAATATCGTTCCGGTGCCGCCTGTTACCACGACTTGGGCGCTGATGTTGTTGTAAACATAGTTTTTGCTCTGGCTTGTGACAGCTGCGGTCAATGCCGCGGTTTCATTCGGGTTGTAGGATATCTTGTCTGTTGCGGCTGTCGCGGCAATGTGATAATCAGGGGCGATGGAGAAGCCGATGCTTTTTCTGGATATGATCCGGCCTGATTCGGACAGCGCGGATATGACCGTGTACTGCCCGGCCAAAGTAGTTCCCGTGTTCCAGGTCCTGCTCAGCGCAGTGTTTCCGTTCGGAGCAAGCGTTACGGTGTCTGTTGTGGAGATGGTCGCGATGGTGTTTCCCGCGCTGTCCTGGACGAAGAGCGAAAGAGTCAGCGCCCTCGAGGCGCCGGAAGTGTCTGCGGCTGTTATTGCCGCCGTCACCACGTCGCCGGCATTATAAGTCGGCTTGTCTACGGCAATTGACGCATTGAGCCCTGCCGACCGGACGGAGAACGATTGAGAAGCGCTGTTGTTGTCCTTTCTGCTCTCGGTGATGGTGTTTGCGGGATCGATGACTATGTAGACCTGCTGCTGTCCGGCCCTTCCCGTGGTGTCGATTGTGGCCTGGGCCAAGGCCGAGCTTCCCAGGGCCATGATGGGATAGATGGTCTGGCTTGATACAAGCACGCCCCCTGAGGCGGGGTTGCCGAGGTAGAAGCTTACGGGAATGTTGCCTGTGGCCGTGCCCTGGTTATGGATCGTAGCGGAGACCGTGACGGTGTTCCCTTCGGAGGGCGATGCAGACGACATGACAATTTCGCTTGCGCTGATCGCGAGGTCGGGGAGTACAGCCGGCTGGACCGTGAATGAGACCGAGGCCATGTTGTTCGACTTGCTCGATTCGATGATGGCGTTTGCGGGATCGACGACGAAATACAGTACGTTTGTCCCGGATTTGCCCAGAGTGTCGAAGCTGAACACGAGCGGGACGGAGCTTCCGGCATTGATCGTCGGGATGATCTGGTCGGCCCCGATCTGAGTCCCGCCGGATGCGGGGTTGCCGCTGTACATCCGGATGAGGACATTCGAGGCCGAGACGAGACCGAGATTGTTGACGTTCACGGTGAGGGGGATGATGCTCCCTTCATAATAGGGGGCAGCGGGAAGAACGATGTTTTCCGGCCCCACTTTGAGGTCAGGCAGGCCTGCCGCGACAGTAAGATCGAGGCCCGTCTGATTGTCGTCCTTGCGGCATTCGGAGATCGCGTTCGCAGCGTCAACGGCTGCATAGAGGTGATGAAGGCCTAAGCTTCCGCCGGACCAGTTATAGGTCACGTCCTGATAGTCGCCGGGATTAAGAGATCTTGTGGCCGTTGCCGTGCCGATGACGGTTCCGCCATTTGCTGGATTACCGTCGTAGTACGTAACGGTCACACTCGGCCCCGAGGCGATTGCCCCGCCGTTTCCAACTCTGACTGCGAGGTTCACCGATGATCCAGCCTGCTCCGCACGCATGTATGAGGCGGTTAAATTCGGCGTGAGGTAGGGGTTGGTGGCCGGTCCGATCGGCGCCTGCGTCCGATAGGTGTTGTTCAAGAGCCAAGATGGTGATTCATACTGTGGAATTGTTCCGTCGTCGTTGACGTTAGTGACGTGGTAGCTTTCCTGGTTCCAGATACCACGTGCGCCTACCCAGTCGTTGTTCTTGGCGCCGTAGACCCGCATGGATCTATTGTAATTTGCACCAACATAGCTCGATCCCGATATCACAATCTCTGCATGGCCGTCTCCGTCCACATCGGCCACAACAACAGACTGACCATAATCGCCGGAGGACCAATCTTCTTGAT
>DASWAB010000165.1:0-5158 GCA_036391375.1 Nitrospirota bacterium | reverse complement strand
GATCGCCTTCGGTTTCGCTTTGGCGAGTATCTTCACGCCCACGATCGAGCCGAGCATGATGCCCACGATTGAG
Organism: Nitrospirota bacterium; assembly: GCA_036391375.1. Classification (GTDB taxonomy): domain Bacteria; phylum Nitrospirota; class UBA9217; order UBA9217; family UBA9217; genus DASWAB01. The sequence continues at coordinate 5,085 of DASWAB010000165.1, read as the reverse complement.
GGGACCACGATCATGGGGAGCACCGCCCCCTGATTGAGATACACCCAGGCCGCCGAGGTGTCGGTGATGGAGAGCAGGAACTTGCTCGTGGCCACCGATATCTTAAGCGGCGCGCCCATCAGGAGGTTTAATACCGGGACGTTCGCCCACCCCGCGCCAAGGCCGAACATGCCTGCCATGACGCCGATCACCACGAAGAGCGCAAGCCCCTGCGGCGTTTTATGCACGTTCCACTCAACCTCTTTGCCAATCGATTCTTCCCGGTATATTCCCATGATTCCGAGGCTCTGGGAGAGGCTGTCGGGCTTCGGCACCAGGGGAAAATCGGATTTTTTCGCTACGGCCATGATAAGGACGATGAACAGGATGGTTGCGCCCAGGAGCGTCTGAATGACATTCGTCGGGAGGGCGAGGCCGATCATGGCGCCCACGATGGCCGCTGCCGAAGCAATGAGCGCGACCGGCAGTGAAAGTCTGAGGCTCGCGAGGTTTCTCTTGAGGAGGCCGGGGCCCGCGGCCAGCGCGCCCGAGAGCGCCACGAGCAGGCCAGCGCCCCTCACAAAATCGAGATGAAAGGGGAAAAATCCGCCCACGATAGGAACGAACAGGACCCCGCCGCCCACGCCGCCAAGTACGGCAAGGATTCCCAGGATGAAGGTAACAAGCAACAGCGACAGCGGCCATATCCACCAGGAGATGGAAGACGCAGGAGCGGCGGGAACGGCAGCGGCCGCAGCGTGCGCGTCGCCATGTCCAGGGGGCGCGGCAGCGGAAACTTCCCCCATCGCATTGTTAGGTGCGGACGCCATCACATTCCCACTGAATACGGAAAAGATGACCAGCAGCGCAATAACAATAAGTCTTGAATAATGCAGTGCCATTTCTTTCTTGCCTTTCCTTTCTCAAAGAATTTTACGATACTATTATTATGGAATATATATTGCTTTATGCAATCATATAGTTTCAATTTGCACGATTTTTTATATTATTATAGTGTTGAATAAGTGTCAAGTAAAATATTGCGCCAGCACGCGGTAAAACCCGTAACTATATAAATTCATTATAATAATTATATTAAAATCATTAATGAAAAAAAAAGGGCGGGAAATACCGCCCTCAAATGAATGGGGAGAAAGGAGGATTATGAGAGACCTTTTTTTAATGAACAACAACGATATTAAAGCGGGACTTACGAGTTGAAATCTACCAGCGTAATTTGCAAAATATTTGCCACATTTTTTCATCTAATTAATACAGCATGTTACAATTTATATATTTTACAACAAGGTCGTATTTTAAACACTTTTTTGCGGCTCATATTTGCTGCGGAAGCAATCATTTTAAATTACAATGAGTTAAATAATGGCGGTTTCCGTACGGATTGTGCCATTGATAGTCAATATTTTTTGTCTAACAGGCAGAAAGTTTTTATTGATATCGGCGCAGCACTCGATTAAAGACAGACCTGACCTGATTGCTCAACTGCTCGTAATCATTGAGAAGTTTTCTACCTGCTGAAACGGCGTCATCCGCGTATCCCATGCGGCGGGCGAGCGGATGCAGCTCGCCCGGGTCCCTGCTCATTTCAGAGGCCGCCTGGTTCGTGACGATCCGCATTCTGCTTTCAAGCCGCCGCATGAAAAGATACGCCTGCAACAAAACCCGGAAGTCCTGATCATCAAGAAGCTTCAGCCTCTTCAACGCGCGCAGGGCGTCATAGGTGCCGGGGACCCTCGCGCGCCGGTTTTTTCCCCCGTGAAGAAGCTGCAGGTATTGGACGACAAACTCGATGTCCACAAGCCCGCCGGCGCCCTGCTTTATATTGTAATGAGCTCCGCTTTCCTTTCCAAGCTCCTCCTCCATGCGTTTTCGCATCGCCAGGACGTCTTCGGCCAGAGAGGTCCTGTCCGCCTCCCGATAAACAAGGCTCTGGAGCGCTTCGATGAATTCTCTTCCCACACCCCTGTCTCCTGCGACGAACCGGGCCCGAAGCAGCGCCTGCCGTTCCCAGGTCTCGGCCTTTTCCGCATAGTAATTCTCAAACGCGCCGATGCTCTGCACGAGCGGCCCTTTGGAGCCCGTTGGACGGAGCCGTGTGTCAACCCGGAACACGAACCCCTCGCGCGTGACCGTGGAAAGGTACGAAATGGTTTTTTCCGCAACTTTGCTGAAGCATTCGAATGCGGTCATCCCTGCCGACGGAGCAGCAGCACGCGACCCGGAGAACGCGAACAGGATGTCGAGGTCCGATCCGTACGTAAGCTCCCTGCCCCCCAGTTTGCCTACCCCGATGACCGCCATGCCGGAGAGCGGCCCGGAAATGCCGTACCTTTTTGCGGTTTCCGACGATGCGAGCCTTAAAGCGGCGTCAAGGCAGACCTCCGCGAGCTTTGACAGGTCCCGCGACACCGCTGTCAGCGGCGCATTCGACAGCAAGTCCGCCATGCCGATCCGTATCTCCTCCTCGTGCTTGAACCTTCGGAGCGCGTCAAGCTTTGCCGGAATGTCGGACGCCTTGCTCAGGGCATCGCCCAGTTCATTCGCAAGCAGCGCATACGTCCCGACGCCGGGGGCCCTTCTGGGTTCGAGCAGGTTCTGCAACGATACCGGCCTGCCGATCAGCATCCGCGACAGGTACTCGCTGTTTGCAAAAATTGCGACCAAAACCTTGACGGCAGAAACATCAAGCCCCGCGAGCGTCTGGAACGCTTCCCACGAGCCCTGCGCCGCAAGGAACGATTCAAGGCGGCTGAGCGCCATGTCGGGGTCGGCCGATGAAAGGATCTCCTGGAAAAGGGGCGGAAATATGTCGTTAAAAAGTCTGCGGCTTCGCGGGGTCTGATGCACAAGGGCCGCCCCTTCCCGGAGCAGGATGAGGTTCCGGTATGCTTTCCCCGCGTCACGGAAACCGTAGCCGGCAAGCAGCGCGGCCGACTCCTGTTCCGTTGTCTCCGGATCGAGCAGCAGGCCGTAGTCCCGGCCCTGCGCCGCCTTCTCCTCGCCGGTAAATGAGAAGAGGTCATCGTAGACAGCCCTGACCCTTCCCGCATGCTCACGGTAGTCCCTGAGCAGTTGTTCCGCCTCTTTCCCCCGTTCAAGATAACCCATGCAACGGGCGAGCGAACGCAGTCCGCGTTCATCGCTCGGCAGCGTATGCGCCTGAAGGTCGTCAAGGATCTGGATGCGGTGCTCGGCCGTCCGGAGGAAGACGTACGCCTTCGCGAGAGAATCATGCTCCTCGTAGGTGATGAGCCCCTTCTGGGAGAGCATGTGCAGGGCCTTCAGCGCGTTTTTCTCGCGCAGCGCGCGGTCTCTTCCGCCGTAGATAAGCTGAAGCGTCTGAATCACGAACTCGACCTCGCGGATGCCTCCGTAGCCGAGCTTCACGTCGCGGCGGGTCCCACCCTTTTGCTCCACGTCCCTGTTGATCTTTTGCTTCATCTCGCGGATCTCGGCGATGGCGCCGTAGTCCAGGTATTTCCGGTACACAAAAGGCGTGATCCTCTCCAGGAACTCCCTGCCCACGCCCTCATCGCCTGCCACGGGCCGCGCCTTGACGAGCGCAGACCGCTCCCAGGTCTGCCCCCAGGATTCGTAATAAATCTCGTAACCGCCCAGGCTCTGGGCCAGCGGGCCGCGCTGGCCTTCGGGCCGGAGGCGGAGGTCCACCCGGAACACGAACCCCTGGTCGGTCTTCTCGCCTATCGCCGCTGTCAGCCTCTCCGCAAGCCTGATGAAATACTGATGGTTGGTGATCCGGTTCGTCACAGGCCCGCCGGGCTGCGCCGCTCCATCGGTCTCGCCGTCCGCCCTATAGACGTACATCAGATCGACGTCGGAGCTGAAGTTCAGCTCGCGTCCGCCAAGCTTGCCCATGGCGATGACCGCGAATCCCGCCTCTTCCCGCGCTCCGTCCGACCCTTCGACCATTGGCCTGCCGTAACGCCTCGTTAAATCGGCGTTGATCCGTTCATAGGCCCGCTGCAGACATCCCTCGGCAAGATCGGACAGGTCCTCGACGGTCTCCCGAAGGTCCGCCTTCCCCAGAAGGTCGCGCAGGCCTATCCTGAGCAATTCCTGTTTGCGACAGAGGCGCAGGACGCGATAGAAATCCTTGTCATCGGTCACACCGGCCAGTTTAAGCTCGAGACGTTTAAAAAACCGCGTCCTGTCCGACGGCCGGTTGAGAAAATCCGGGTCAACAAAGAGCGTCACCTGCTCATCGGCCGCGGTAACGAGGAAGGTGGAGAGGAAGCGGCTTGCGCCGAAGATCGTTATGAGGGAGTGGAGGATGTCCCGCCTCGCCCGGCAAAGCGCAACGAAAGACTCGATATTCGTGAGCGCGCCCGCAAACCGTTCGAGGTTATTGAGCGCCATGTCGGGGTCCGCGGCGGAGGAGAGGCAGGAGAGCAGCTCGGGCAAAAGTTCGGTAAACCCCTCCCCTATTCTGCTTTGCAGCAGCTCCATATTTTTTCGCGCCTGCGCGCCATCCAGGAGTCCGAGGGCCGCCAATTGTTCGGGCGTTATCTGTTTGTCAAATGACATTTTTTATATTATACTGGCAAGTATCGGCAGATACAAGCGGAAGCACCAAAGCTATGTTGCCACGAATTGGCGCCATGAACGGCAATAATAAAACCGATAAACTTTTTAGACCTTATTGACTTTTTCAAATTCGTGTTAATGAGCGGCTAAAATTCTTATGAAACAACTTCGTGACAACCAGCGCTGCTTTGTCTGCGGCAGGAAAAACCCCGCGGGGCTCGGCGTCAATTTCGGAATCGATAAAGAAGCGAAGACCATTCGCGCAAAGTTCACGCCGTTGGACACGCACGAGGGATTCGAGGGGATAGTCCACGGAGGCATCCTTTCCACATTGCTCGACGAGGCCATGGCCAAGCTGATATTCAGCCTCGGCATTCCGGCCGTCACGGCAGAGATGACGGTAAAATTCAGGTCTCCTGCCTCACCCGGCGAAGAGCTGACCGTTTCCGGCCGGATCACGGACGAAACCAAACGACTCATTCTTGCGGAAGCGAAGATAACGCGGGGACCGCTCGTGATCGCGGAAGCGACAGGGAAGCT
>DASWAB010000164.1:0-3705 GCA_036391375.1 Nitrospirota bacterium | reverse complement strand
ACACCGAAAAGAAGGCAAATGGTTTCAATCATAGCGATGATGGTAACCTATTTCCCCAGCGTCTGTCAATCCCGCTTGAAAGCCGCTTATCTGGATTTTTTATTTGACAGTGCGGCGGCACTTCATTAAAATTTAAAGATGAAGCGTGGCGATGCCGATAACAATGAGGAAGGATGGGAGTTCGGCGATGTCTGGAAAGAGGGGACGCCGGACGAGAAAATTCCCGAGGAAAAAATCGAATATGTAGAAGTCCTTCGTGGCGACATGGGCCGTGGATACGACGACTCGGTGATGGTAGGTCTCGTGGTTTACCTTGGGTCGTTAGGCATCAAGGCAACGTATGATGCTGTTCCACTTGCCACAGAAATGAGCCTCGGGATGAAGACCTACGTCCTTAAGGTGGAGGCGGGCAAGGAAGACGAGGCAATCGGGCTTCTCAAGGAAAAATTCAAGGAGCAAAGGTTAAAATGAAGGAAGGAGCCGGCGCATGTCCGAAGAAAAAGTAATCAAGGAGTTCGAAGAATCGCTTGACGCGTACAAATCCAAGATTTCGCAGGTGAACAAGGCGACCCTTACCTGGGACAAGGACCTGATTTTCATGGGCCGCACGAACCGGGGCTATGAGATCGAGTTCGATGCCGCCCAGCAGTGGGGGTGCTCGCCCACCGAGTCGCTTCTCCTGAGCGTGGCGGGCTGCATGGGGATCGACATGGTGTCGTTTCTTAAAAAAATGCGGTGCGAGATCAAGTCGTACAAAATGGACATCGTGGGGGAGCGCAATCCCACGCCGCCCCAGTATTACACGTCGATCGAGATGATCATTGCGGTGACCGGCGCGGGGCTCACCGCCAAGAAGGTCGAACGGGCGATCTCGCTCTCGCATGAGAAATACTGTTCCGTTTACCATTCCCTCAGGAAAGACATCAAGGTGAAGGTGGACTATACGTTTGAGAACGTATAGAGTGCGGAATGGGTTGCGAAATGAAATGCAAAGGCCCCGCAGGCTGAATTCATAATCCGAGACTCGAAATCCAAAAGTGCAGATGACCGCCGTCCGTCTCCTCAAAAACGGATCAGAGGCATTCCCCGCGATGTCCGGGGCCGTTGACCGGGCCGCGTCGTCCGTCGCGCTGGAGATGTACATTTTCGCCGACGATGAGACGGGGAGGGAGTTTCAAAGGCGCCTTGTCGCCGCGGCGGCGCGGGGCGTCCAGGTCATGGTCCTTCTGGACGCCTGGGGCTCCCGGAGCCTGCCGGACGGCTTTTGGGACGATCTTCGCTCTCATGGCGGCATGGTCCGCAGTTTTCACCCCCTTTCCAGGGGATTATTCCCTTTCCGCAATCACCGGAAACTGCTGCTCGTGGACGACCGCATCGCGTATCTGGGCGGCATGAACATCGCCGACGAGTACTATCGCGGCCTGCGAGGGGAGCCTCCGTGGCGGGACAACATGGTCGAGATTACGGGAACGGAGGTGGTGCAGCTCCGCCACTCATTTTCGAGGATGTGGGGGCGGGCGGATTCTCCGCTCCGCAGGCTGATGCTCCGGCTGAGCCGCAACCGCAGAATGAAAGGCATCCCCGGAGGCAAAGTGCGGTTTTTAGAGAGCGGCCCGGAGAACCCCGTCCGGCCGGTGCGCCGGGCCTACCGGCAGGTGATCCAGACCGCGGCGAAGAATATCGATCTCGCCATGGGCTATTTCTACCCGAACGGCAGGCTGTTGCGGACGCTCCGGCGCGCGGTCCGCAGAGGGGTGCGGGTCCGCCTTCTGTTCTCCCGGAAGACCGACGTGCCGATTGCGCGCTGGGCGGCGAGGGGGCTCTACGGGAGGCTGCTGCGCGCCGGCGTCGAGGTGTGGGAATACGAACCCGCGATGATGCACGCAAAACTTGCAATTGCCGACGATACGGTGATCGCCGGATCCGCGAACCTGGATATCCGGAGCGGCAGGATCAATTACGAACTGGTGGCGGTGGCGACCGATGCGTCGCTCGCCGCGCGCGCGCGCGCGGACTTTGAGGACGATCTGAAAAGCTCCGCGCGCGTTCTTTTTGCGGATTGGAGAAAACGATCGCTGATCCAGAAACTGAAGGAACGATTCAGTTATTGCCTGCTCGCCCGCGCGGATATCTTTATCGCGCGGACGCAAATGGGAAGGATGCGGCGGAGAAAAGACTAAGAGGGAGAAGGCGGTTGCATCGGCTGTTTTCTGAAAAACACGGAGGAAACCATGAACCTGAAAGGCACCAGAACGGAGAAAAACCTGCTTGCAGCTTTTGCCGGCGAATCCCAGGCGCGAAACCGCTACACGTATTTTGCGAGCGTCGCAAAAAAAGAGGGCTATGAGCAGATGGCCGCGATATTTCTCGAAACGGCGGACAATGAGAAAGAGCATGCCAAGCGTTTTTTCCAGTTCCTCGAAGGAGGGATGGCCGAGTTTACGGCGACCTTCCCCGCGGGAGTCATCGGCGACACGGCCCGGAACCTCAAGGCCGCGGCAGCAGGGGAAAACGAGGAGTGGACAAGGCTGTATCCCGGCTTTGCGAAGGTCGCGGACGAGGAAGGGTTCCGGGAAGTCGCCGAGACGTTCCGGCAGATAGCGAAAGTTGAGGTCAAGCACGAGAAGCGCTACCTGAAGCTCCTCGAAAACATCGAGAAGGGCAGGGTCTTCAAGAAAGACACGTCCGCCGTCTGGAAGTGCCGCAACTGCGGCTATCACGCTGAAGGCGCTGAAGCGCCGGGCCGCTGCCCCGCCTGCCAGCATCCGAGGAGTTTTTTCGAGCTGCTGGCCGAGAATTATTAACCATTTTCCGCCTAATCTTTTCGCGACGATAAAGCGCGCAGCAAAATTCCCTTCCAGTGCAACAATTGTAAATTTTTAACTTGAGAACTTCCAATGCCGAAGATTGCAGTTAAATAAACTTTTTTATTGGTAAAGTAAAAAAAAACTTGACAACATTGGTCCTGTTGGGTAAACTGCTTGTTAATGAAACTTAATGAACCAAAATGAAACTTGCATAGATAACACCATCCCATTATAAAAGGAGGTTTTGCTATGCCGAAACAGAATTGCTGGGAAGTAAAGAAGTGCGGCCGCGAGCCCGGTGGCGCAAGAAATGACCTCGGCACCTGTGCTGCCGCTCTTGAGCATCGACTGCATGGTGCTCACGGCGGGAAGCACGCGGGAAGGGCATGCTGGGTCGTTGCGGGCACCTTGTGCGGCGGCGTTCCCCAGGGAAGCTTCGCCCAGAAGTTCGGCAATTGCGAGAAATGCGATTTCTATCAGCTTGTAAAGAAAGAGGAAAGGGCGGGCTTTACGCTCTCCGTTTTGCTCCTGCAAAAATTAAAGACAGTACCTGATCAGAAAAAAAATTCGGTATCGACTGCCCTTTCCTCCGTGTAATTCACCCGTTTCGGCATTTTTGCTTTTCATTTCTCTTGACGCTCACCCTCCTCTCCTGGGTGGGCGTTTTTTTGTGCAGGCGCGAGGGAAAGATCATTGCCCTTGATTTACATTTTCTGTATTGCAAATGCCTTCCCGACGCCGTATAATATCAGGTTATTTCGTACTTTGATGGAGGCTAATTGATGGAAACGAAAAGTTGGAAGGTTGTGACTGCGCCGACCTGCCCGCATTGCCAGACAATCATGGAAAAGATGGATTCACGCTATCTGGACTGGGAGTCTCCCTACCTCTGGGTCTG
>DASWAB010000163.1:0-8943 GCA_036391375.1 Nitrospirota bacterium | reverse complement strand
AGGCCGAGTCGGGATACCGCTCAATCCTTGGCGTTTTCGTGGATCGATACCAAAGAAGTGCGGCCACCGAATTCACGTGCATATGCTATATTGAATGACTCAGAGCACGCCCCCACTGTTACGGTTCTCGATGCGTTGAAGAATTATGACGTGTCTCCTATTCTGTGGAGCAGAAGAGAAGAAGTCAAGGAAGAGTTGGCAGCATAACTAAGTGATGGCGAAGAATGCCAGGCAATAGGCGTTTTCTGTTTGTTGGGATACAGCGGTTTTGTCAAGACCATGCGGACGCCTTCAATGGCCGAGGAAGTAGATACCGCGGTGAAAAGGAGGATCTTACGCTGTTTGGCGTCGCGAAGATAAGGATTGGTTTTGCTCAACGGGTTCTTAGGCATGGATATATTAAACAGTAATCGGAGAGCTTTTGCATTAATGATCTACCTTTGAATTATCACGTTGTCCTCCCAGCATCTCCCCCACGGTTACGAGCGTAAACCCTTTCTTTCGCAGCCCGTCGATGATCTGGGGCAGTATCTCAGCCGTGTGCACGCCTTTTTTGTTGATATGAAATACAATGATGCTTCCGCCCCTGGCGTCCCGCAGCACTACCCGCTCGATCCTTTGCGGAGAAAGCCCGGGGTCCGGATCTCCTGAAGCGATATCATACTGAACGGTCGTAAGTCCTTCCGCTTTTGCAAGCTTCGCAACGCGTTCATCGACCTCGCCGTACGGCGGCCGGAAAAAGCGCGGCGTCTTGCCCGTTACCCGTTTGATGATTTTCTGCGTGCGCTTGAGCTCGCGGGCGACCCGCTCGTCAGATTTTTCGAGCAGATGCGGATGAAAGTAGCTGTGGGCGGCGATCTCGAACTGCGGCTGTTCAGCGAGGAGCCTGGCTTTTTCCTGATTTTTTTCCACCCACCTGCCGCTCATGAATATCGTTGCAGGGACCTTTTCGCGGAGAAGGACCTCAACCACCTTTTCATCATATTCGTCGGAAAGGCCGGTCGGGCAGGCGTCGAAGGTAACTGCGATCTGCATGGAACTCCGGTCGCCGTGTTCGATCACGAGCTCATGATGGAAATCAGCGGCGAGCGCCGACGCAGAAATGAAGCAGAGAAGAATGGCCGCCGTTCCCCCGGGGAAAAATATTTTATTGTGCATGGCCGTTACCATCAGCTTATTACACCCTGATGGGAAGAATGACGACGGGAATGCCCTGGTTGTAAAATCTGCGCTGGACGGCGAAGATCGTGTAGTTGTGAAATGCGCCGGACAGGAACGTGGTTTTCGGGAACACCAGCTGTCCGCCGAAGAGGATCGCGTTGGGGAAACGCTCCAGGATCTCCGGGGTCAGACGCGAGATTTCCTCGACCACATCGGTCCCGAAGGACGAGTACCCGGCGGCATAATATCCGTGGCACCGCATATAATGGATGTAGCGGTCCAGTTCCTTTTTCACCTCCACCTTCATTCGGGAGACTTCCTCGGCGCCCTTGAAATTTCCCGCGTCCATCACGCCGACCTGGATGAACACGAAGTTCCTGAAGGTCCCTCCGAACAGCCGGATGATGCTGAAGAGCGTGTGAAGACCGAGCCCGTTGAAGCCATTGACGAGCAGGATCGCGGTTTTGTCCTGAGGGTCGTACTTTATTTTCAGCTCCTTGTCCGGCCCTTGCTCGCCGGGGAACGTGGGACAGGAAGCCTCCGCGACGGTCACCAGTTCGTCGAGCCGGTGCAGCAGCTTAAAGGTGTTCCGGTAATGACGCCGGGTCAAAAGCGCTATGCCGATCAGCGAGCCCGTAAGGAGGAGCGTGATCCAGCCGCCTTCATGAAACTTGAGCACGGTCACGGCAGCAAGGATGAAAAACGTGAGCGTCATGCCCACGCCGTTGACAAAGAGCTTTTTCTCCCAATGCGGCTCGCCGCGCACCTGCCACCAGTGGCGCACCATGCCGAGCTGCGAGAGAAAGAAGGTGATAAACACATTAATGCTGTACAGGACGACGAGGTACTTTACGGTGCCGTTGGTCAGGATCATGGTAACGAGCGCTGCGATGCCCATCATCATGATGCCCTTCTGCGTCACCAGCCGGTCCGAGAGCATGGAAAATTTGGTCGGAAACCAGCGGTCCAGGGCCATGTTCGAGAGCACCCGCGGGCCGTCGAGGAACCCCGTCTGGGCAGCGACAAAGAGGAGCGTGGCTTCGGAAAGGAGCGCGATCAGGACAAAAACGGCGCCGCCTTTCCCCCAGTTTTGCGTCATCGTCTCGAACAGGACCGCGTTGAGAGTTTTTCCCGTCGCGGGCGTTACCCGGTACAAAAGATAGGCGAGCATCAGGCCTGTCACGACAACGGCGAGCGAGATCGCCATGTAGTGCATCGTACGCTTGCCGGTCTTCACCTTTGGTTCGCGGAGAATGGGCAGGCCGTTGCTTACCGCTTCGATTCCCGTGTACGTCCCGGCACCCATGCTGTACGCCCGCAGCAAAAGGAAGATCATCCCTCCCATACCGAGTTCCGCCTGAGACCGGGCGACTTCCGCCCTAGTTGTGATCGCGAGCTCGCTGAAGCGCCCCGCGTTCACGATGAGCGCATAGCCGATGATAAAGGCATGCGTGAAAACAAACGTAAGAAAAATGGGAACGAGGGGAAGGACGGACTCCTTCACTCCGCGCATGTTCATAACAGTCAGCACCAGGACGCCAAGGACTGCGAAGGGGAGCCGGTAAGCCATCCAGGCCGGCGGCAGAAAACTGAACAGGGCGTCTGCGCCGCTCGCAACGGAGATCGTGATCGTAAGCACGTAATCAATAAGGAGCGCGGAGCCGGAGACCATCCCTGCGGTCGGCGACAAAAGCTTGCTTGCGACGAGATACCCGCCGCCGCCCGTGGGAAAGAGTTCGATGATCTGGGAATAGCTGGCGGAAATGATGAAAATGGTCGCCGCTGTCATGAGCGCGATAAACACACTGAGATGCGTGTGCCCCTGGAGGGCGTTGAACGCTTCTTCGGGGCCGTAGCACGACGAGGAAAGCCCGTCCGCGCCGAGGCCGATCCACGCGAAGAAAGCGATGAGCGAGAGCTTGTGGAATAGCGACGTGTCCTCTATGTTGTGCCTGCCGCCGATAATGAACGTTATCAGCTTTTGAAGTATCGTCGGTTTTTGCTCGTTCTCCATCCAATTCTCCTACGGGTGAATGCGGGACCTTCTCTTCATTTAAAAACAAACTTCGTATAAGAAGCAAAGAAGATGCCTTTTTAGTCTCTTTGGCCTCTTAGGGCAACATATTGATTTCCCGAATTGCGGCCTCTACAGAATACCATACCTGCGGCTGTTTTGGGATTATTTTTTGGGCACATGACTATAAAGCGGGCAATGGGGGGGCATTCTTTATTTGTCATTCTCAGGGTCAAATTTCAATCGATAACCGATCCCCGGTTCATTCAGGAGGAACCGGGGCCGGGCGGGGTCGTTTTCCAGTTTGTGTCTGAGCTGAGTCATGTAGACCCGGAGATATTGCACCTCGTTCACATGCGCAGGACCCCAGACCTCCTGTAAAAGCTGACGATGGGTAATGACTCTTCCCGCATGACGGATCAATGCCAAAAGCAGTTTGTACTCGATAGGGGTGAGGTGGACTTCCTTGTCATCGACAAAAACCTGGCGTTGCGCCAGATCGACGCGTAAATTTCGGAGCGTAAAAACCGGCTCCTGACGCTCCGGATGCGAAGTTGCATGGCGCACAGCAACGCGGATTCTTGCCAGGAGTTCGCCGGCATTGAAAGGCTTGGTAAGATAATCGTCGGCGCCGGCGTCAAGCGCTTTTACTTTGTCCTGTTCCTGCTCCCGCGCGGAGATGACGATGATGGGTGTCTGCGTCCATTCGCGCAGGCGCTTGGTAACCTCCAGACCGTCTAGATCGGGAAGCCCCAGGTCGAGGAGCACTACATCGGGGTTGCGAGTGGTCGCCTGCATCAGGCCCTCCTGCGCGGTCTCGGCCTCAATCAGACGATAGCCGTGGCTCTGGAGCGTTATCCGCAGAAAACGCCGCATCTGGGGTTCGTCTTCGATCAGGAGAATGAGTTCTTTCTCTTCAGGCATAAGATCGTTCAAACGTTTGAACGGTTTAAACAGTTTAAACGGTTTCCGGTTCTTCCCTTTTCTGCGGAGGCAGGCCGGCCGTGGAAAGAGTAAAGCGGAATACGGCTCCGCCGCCTTCGCGATTCTCCGCCCATATTTTGCCGCCATGAGCGTTGATGATCGTGCGGCAGATGGCAAGTCCGAGCCCGACGCCGCCTGTCGTTCCGCGGCCGCGAACGAATTTTTCGAAAATGCGCTCTTCTTCGCCGGGAGGAAGGCCCGGGCCCCGGTCCGCGAGCCCGACGGTAACGGTGTAGAAGGACTCCGACGCGGAGAGTTCCAGCGGCGTTCCCCTGGGCGTGTATTTGATGGAATTGTCGAACAAATTCATCAAAACCTGCTCGATAAGCAGGCTGTCGAAGGGGATGAGCGGAAGGTTCGCCGGCAGATTCACCGTCAGCGGATGGTCGTTGAGCCGCTCTCCAAGACGGTTGATGACCGCCCCGACGACTTCCTCAAGAGGTTGCCATTCCTTTTTGAGCGTAATGGCCCCTGATTCGAGCCGCGTCATGTCGAGCACGTTCTTGATGATCCTGTTCAGGTGCTCCGCTTCCTCCTGAATGGTCTGGAGGAGCTCAAGACGGGCGAGCGTGTCGATCGCAGCGTCGTTCTCCAAAAGCGTGGTCGCCGCCCCCGTGATCGCCGAAAGCGGCGTCCGGAGGTCATGGGAAATGGAGCTGAGCAGCGTGTTCCGCAGGCTTTCCGTCTCCGCCTTGAGCAGGGCGCGCTGCGCCGCCTGGCCGAGAAACGAGCGCTCTATCGCGATCGCAGTCTGGTTTGCAAATGCTTCGAGATAATGAAATTGCTCCGGCTCAAAGCCGTCCGCGGCGCTTTTCGGAAGGATGCCGAGGACCCCGACCGCGCCTCCGGAGGCGATCATCGGCAGATACAGGGCCTTTGCGCCGGGCAGAGTGTCCGTACTCAGTCCGGCAGGCTGCCGGTGCTCGTACACCCACTGCGCAACGCTCAATTCCTGCTGATCCGGAGTAAAAGCGGAAGGGCCTTTGTGCGAGGGCGCGAGGCGACCCTGATCATCAGGGATGAGGAGGGCGACCTCGCTGTCGAACACTTCGCTGATGTGCTTCACGGAGATTTCGCTCAGCCGTTCCGTTCCCCGCTCGCGAACGAGGTCGCGGCTTAAACTGTACAGCGCGGCGGTCCTGCGTTCACGCAGCCGGGCCGATTCCGCCTGCCGGCGGACCCTGAGGGTGAGCCTGCTGATGACGAAGGATACAATGAACATTACAATGAAGGTAATGAAAAATCTGATGTCGCTGACGGCGAACGTATAGTAAGGAGGAACGAAGAAAAAATCGAAGGCCGCGATGCCGAGTATAGTCGCAAAGAGCGACGGCCACTTGCTGGTCCGGCTGGCGGTAAACACCACGCCCAGGAGGTAAACCATCGCGATGTCCAGCCGCTCGAAATAGGGGAACATGAATCGCGCAATGCCGGTGCAGACCGAGACCGTAAGCAGACTCAGGAGCCACTCCCGCTTTTGGAAGGCCTGAAGCCGGGGGTTCGACGGCCGGTGCTTGTGCGGCCCGGCAGCGTCGCCGCTGATGACGTAGACGTCGATGTCGCCGCTCCCGCGGACGATCTGGTCCAGCGGCGAACCGAACAGCTTGTCCTTCCAGCGGGGATGCGTCGGCTTGCCGATGATGATCCTCGACACATTCCTGCTCCGCGCGTAGCTGAGGATTTCATCGCTCATCCGCGGGCCGCTCAGGGTCACGATTTCCGCGCCCAGGCTTTCCGCAAGCCGCATGTGGTCGGCAAGCTGCTTGAGGTCCTGTTCCGACGGCCGCACCTGTGCCGGGGCCTCGACGTGAACGGCGATCCATTCCGTGCGCAGCCCGGCCGCGAGCCTTCGGGCCGCATGGATCAGCCGGATCGAGTGCGGGTTCGCGCCGATACAGACCATGATCCGCTCGCCGGCGGGCCAGATCTCCTTGATGCCCTTGTCCCGCCGGTAGACCTGCATCTGCTCGTCGACGCGGTCGGCGGTTCGGCGAAGCGCCAGTTCCCGGAGCGCGATCAGGTTGCCCTTGCGGAAGAAGTTTTCGATGGCGGTGGCCGCCAGTTCCGGCACGTACACCTTCCCGTCCTTGAGACGCTTGAGCAGATCATCGGCCGGCAGGTCAATGAGCTCGATCTCATCAGCGCGGTCGAGCAGAAAATCGGGGACGGTTTCGCGGACGTTGACCCCCGTGATCTGGACGACCACATCGTTGAGACTTTCGAGGTGCTGAACGTTTACGGTGGTGTAGACGGTGATGCCGGCGCCAAGAAGCTCATAGACGTCCTGCCACCGTTTCCTGTGGCGTGAGCCGTGGGCGTTGGTGTGGGCGAGCTCGTCTACGAGAATGACGGCGGGCTTGCGGCGCAGGGCGGCGTCGAGGTCGAATTCCTTGAGAACGGCGCCGCGATACTCGATATCACGGCGGGGGAGTATTTCGAGGCCTTCAAGGAGCGCTTCGGTCTCCCTGCGGCCGTGGGTCTCGGCGAGGCCGACCACCACATCAACGCTCTCGGAACGCTTCTGCCGCGCGGCCTCGAGCATGGCGTAGGTCTTCCCGACGCCGGGCGCGGCGCCAAAGAAGATTTTGAGCTGCCCCTCGCGGCTTCGCTCCGTTTCCCTGCGCATCCGGTCGAGGAACTCGTCGGGACTTGGCCGTTGTTCTTCCATGGTGTTTTTCCTGTGCGTTTTTGACACGCTGAGAGAAAATGCTTCGCTATTGTTATTTTCGCATCTTTGGGATGGGTTGTAAAGGTCTTTTCCTGTTACCGAAGGGAAGTGCAGTCTTGTGCTGATCCATAGGGCACAGCAAGTCCCTCAGGAAGGATCATTTGCGCATTAATATACAGAGTTTCGATAAAGTAAAGATAGAAAGCGAGAGACGAAACAGACAAACGTCAGAGCAGTTCCATCTGTCTGTCCGGCTCTTTCTGTCTTTTTACCCTGTCCGGGATGACGACGCTTTCGACGAGCTCATTTGGAATTTCGGCCAGGAACGGTGAGGGCGCAGGCGCAAGCCGCTGACCATAGAGGAACCTGCTCCTGCTGTGGATCAAGACCAGCTCGTCCTGTGCCCGTGTCATGCCGACGAAGAACAGCCTCCGTTCCTCCTCAATGTCAACGTCGTCCTTCATGATCGTGCAGGGCAGGAGACCGTCCTCGCATCCGGCGATGAAGACGAACGGAAACTCCAGCCCCTTTGCCATATGCAGGGTCATAAGCGTGACCGCGTCGGCACGCGGGTCGAAGAAATCGGCTGGCGTCATTAGCTTCGATTCCTGATCGTCAGCCGCCTCTACCTGCGCAGCGCCGTCTTCGTGAAGGAACGAACGCAGATATGCCAGCGTCTGTTCGATTTCCTGTGCCTGAAGGCCGCCCGAACGGCCGACCATTTGATAGGGAATGCCGGATTCGCTGAAGGCTTCCTCCAATGCCCTGGCCTGAGCGTTCGTTCTATATAAGACGGCAAAATCGGCGAACCGCCATGACCGGCCGGAAAAGTCCCGCGCCGGACCGGTTTGTCTCATCTGATGATGACTGGTGCCGCCCATGCGGGCCTCTATCTCCTGGACGACCATGTCGCCTTCCGATCTTTCGTCGGGTACAGAAAGAAGGGAAAGTGACGCGCCTGCGCCCCGGGTCGGATCGATTCTCTTATCGATCCGTTTTTGATTTCTTCTGATCAATGCGCTTGCCGCATGGATGATGGGTGCGGAAGAACGATAATTTTCAGAAAGCGTGATCTGCGCGGCGCCGGGAAAATCTTTTTCAAAATTCAAAAAATTTCCGAGGTCTGCCCCCCGGAAAGCATAGATTGCCTGGTCCGAGTCGCCGACGGCACAGACGTTTGCACCTTTTGTGAGGAGCTTCATCAGCCGGTATTGCGCGGGGTTGATGTCCTGATATTCGTCAACGATGATGTGGGTGAATCTGCCTTTGAACGGGTTCGCCGGGGTGTCCTGAAGGATATTGATCGGAGCAAGAATGAGGTCGTCGAAGTCAAAGGCGCTCTTCTGCTTTAGGGCAGCTTGATACGCTTCGTAGATCGGCCGTATTTCGCCATCCGCTTCATCCTGAAAATTCTTGATGCGCGATATTCGCTCCGCAGCCTGGCCCGCTTTCCGGATTGATCCGCCTGCCAGCGGCTTTAAAAGCCCGATCTGTTCCTCTCTATTGTAAAGGAGGAAATCATCGCCCCGGCTGTCTCTGATGATCTTGAGGCCGAGAAGATGGAAGGTTCCGATGCATATTCTCCGGCTGTTGTCTCCGAGCATTGATCTCGTGCGCTCCCGCATTTCGCGCGCGGCCCGGTTCGTAAAGGTCACGGCGAGGATGTTCTCGGGCCGGACGCCCTGATGAATAAGATGGGCGATCCGGCGCACGATGGTCCGGGTCTTGCCGGTCCCGGGTCCTGCCGCGATCAAGAGCGGGCCTTCGGTCGTCGTGACGGCGCGCTTCTGGGATTCGTTCAGGCCGTCGAATATGAAGGTATCATTTAGGTTCATTATCAACGCCTAATAATGGACTTAATCGTTCCCGCGATGGCGGCCAGCCTGCCCGTCAGACTTCGCTCCCGCTCCTCATATTCCGCCTGGATGTGTTTCAGCTCCTTCCCCAACTCCACCTCGATCGAGGTGGATTTCCTGACGGAAAGGACCTGGGAAGGATACACGCTCCGGTGGCCGGTCATGAGAAAGCTGATTACGCACGCTACTGCGGCGTAGGGCGCGATCGGCGCCCCGAAGAGTTCGATGGACATGATGGCGGCGGCAATCGGCGTGTTTGC
>DASWAB010000162.1:0-2607 GCA_036391375.1 Nitrospirota bacterium | reverse complement strand
CGCGCGCATGCCGTCCAGCCGGTCACCGCTGTCCAGAACGAGTACTCGCTGTGGTGGAGACGCCCTGAAGCGGAAGTGCTGGCAACGCTCGAGGAACTCGGAATAGGTTTGGTTCCCTACAGCCCCTTGGGCAAAGGCTTTCTGACGGGGAAAATCGACGAAAGCACCACCTTCGACAGTTCCGACTTCCGCAACATCGTTCCCCGCTTTACGCCCGAGGCCCGGAAGGCGAATCAGGCCCTGGTCGATCTTCTGCGCACGATCACGAAGCGGAAGAAGGCGACGCCTGCCCAGGTAGCGCTCGCATGGCTTCTTGCTCAGAAACCGTGGATCGTTCCGATTCCCGGCACGACAAAGCTTTCGCGTCTGGATGAGAACATCGGGGCGGTTGACGTCGAACTAACGTCCGAGGATCTTCGCGAGATCGAGAGCGCCGCCTTGAAGATCACAATCCAGGGGGCCAGATACCCGGAAGCCCTGGAAAAAAGGACCGGGCTCTGAGCGGTACATGTCATGTAAAGACGAGATATCATTAATACGAGGAGGATAGTGGATATGGCAAAAAAGGTATTGATATTGTCCGCAAGCCCGAGAAAAGGCGGAAATTCCGATCTCTTGTGCGATCAGTTCACGCGGGGCGCGAAAGAGGCCGGCCATGAGACAGAAAAGATTTTCTTGCGGGACAAAGAGATCAATCATTGCCTTGCATGCGGCGCTTGTCAGGGAAATGGAGGCACGTGCGTTCAGAAAGATGACATGGCCAGTATCCTGGAAAAAATGATTGACGCCGAAGTGATCGTAATGGCAACGCCGGTTTATTTTTACACGATGAACGGACAGTTGAAGACTCTGATCGACAGAACATATGCGGGATACACCAGGATCAGCAACAAGGAGATGTATTTCATTATGGCTGCTGCAACCGGCAGTAAGCAGGCGCTGGAAAGGACCCTGGAAGGATTCAGAGGATTTATTTCCTGCCTTCACGGGGCAAGAGAACAAGAGGTCATCTACGGGACCGGCGCCTGGAAGATGGGGGACATTAAAGGGAGCACGGCGATGAGCCAGGCATACGAGATGGGGAAGCATATATAGTCTTCCGATTAAGAAAGGAGATAAAACATGAAAGGCGCTGTTCTTTACGGGCCGCGCGATGTACGTTTCGAGGAGCGGCCCGACCCGAAAATCATCAAAGCGACCGATGCCGTCATCAGGGTCTCCGCGACCTGCGTATGCGGGTCCGACCTGTGGCCCTACCGGGGCATCAATCAGACCACCAAGCCGACTCCCATGGGGCATGAGTACTGCGGCATCGTCGAGGAGGTCGGGAGCGCAGTTACCACGGTCAAGCGCGGCCAGTTCGTCATCGGTTCCTTCTTCACGTCCGATAACAGTTGTCCCACCTGCCGGATCGGCTACCAATCGTCCTGTCAGCACCGGGAGCTTATCGACCCGGCCCAAGCGCCTTTCTTGCGCGTTTCGAACGCAGACGGCACCTTGGTGGCGACACGGGAGCTACCGCCTGTTGACTTGATCCCGAGCCTGCTGACGCTTTCGGACGTCATGGGCACCGGCTGGTTCGCCGCCGTCGCGGCCGATGTGAAACCGGACAAGACGGTCGTGGTTGTCGGTGACGGCGCGGTCGGGCTCCTGGGAGTGCTCTCCGCCGGACAGATGGGCGCGGGCAGGATCATCGCAATGAGCCGCCACGAGTCTCGGCAAAAACTTGCCCGCGAGTTCGGTGCGACCGACATCGTGACCGAACGCGGGGAAGAGGGTGTTGCCCGCATCAAGGAAATGACCAAAGGGCTCGGCGCGGACTCGGTTCTGGAGTGCGTAGGTACCCAGGAGTCGATGATGCAGGCGATCCGCTCCACCCGTCCGGGCGGCCACATGGGTTTTGTGGGAGTTCCTCACGGTGTCGTTCTGAACGGTCAGGATTTGTTCTTCACCTACGCCCATATTCACCTCCACGGCGGTCCTGCGCCGGTGCGCCGCTTTCTGCCTGATTTGATCGACCTGGTGTGGAACGGGAAGATCAACCCCGGCAAGGTCTTCGACCTGACCCTGCCGCTCGACCAGGTTGCGGAGGGCTACCGCGCAATGGACGAACGCCGCGCGATAAAGGCGCTCCTTCGTCCTTAAATCGTCAGTTTGCGCCGGAAACCGCGGGTAACAATGGCTGTCTGTGGACAGTACGAATGTTCGGTCGAGAGTGCACTTGTTTGGCTGTATAGCGTTGCTGCTCGCCGATAGTAACGTTGAAAGGAGATGCTTATGACAAACAGCAGAGAACAAAAAGCAACGGATGACTTGAAGGCTGCGGCGCCGGAATTTGCGAAACTTACCCAGGACTTTCTTTTCGGCGATATCTGGAAACGTCCCCCGCTCTCGCAGCGAGACAAGAGCCTGATTACCGTCACCTGTCTGGTTGCGCTGAATCGCATCGAGCAGGTCGAATTCCACCTCAAGAAGGCCTTTGAAAACGGTTTAACGAAAGAAGAGCTTGTGGCTGCAATAACCCATATCGCATTTTATGCGGGGTGGCCGACCGCTGCGTCGGGGTTCGGTCACCTGAAGAAAGTAATCGATGAGCAATAAACCGGC
>DASWAB010000161.1:0-25508 GCA_036391375.1 Nitrospirota bacterium | reverse complement strand
GGGTCGAAGATTTTCGGCAGGATGTCCTGCGGGATCCCCGAGCCGCTGTCCCGCACCTCGATATCGACCGTGTCCTGGTCGAGCGTGCACTTGCCGCGGTATTTGAGGTAGTTGTAAATGCCGATCTTTTTTTCATCTTCGAGATCGTCCATGGCCCTGCGTTTCCCGGCGCTGACGGAGACGGCCCCTTCGTCCTCGCCGATCGCCTCGACGGCGTTTTTAATCAGGTTCAGAAACGCCTGCTGGATCCGCTGTTTGTCCGCGAAGATCTCGATGTCCTCCGGCAGGGAAAACGTGATCGTGATCCCCGCAGGCACCTGGCCCTTTATGAACTGAAGGGTCTCCTCAAGAAGCTTCCTGAGCGAGAGGGACTCTTTTTTGAACTCGCGGTTGCGCGAGAAATCGAGGAGGGAGCGGACGATGTTCCTCGCCCGGTCCGTCTGCTCGTTGACCTGCGAGATGAGCTCCTTGATGAAAGCGGGGTCAGGATGGGTAAGGCCGGGAGCGACGCCGGTCTCCGCATCGTTTTTTCCCTGCCCCTCGGCTTTTGCCCCGTGACCCTCAAAGAGCTCCTCCCTCAGGATCTGGTTCGACGACGAAATGTTCGACAGCGGATTGTTCAGCTCGTGCGCCACGCCGGAGAGGAGCGTGCCCAGGGACGCGAGCTTCTCCGACTGGATCAGGTGCCGCTCGTGCAGTTCGAGCTCCTTCAGCATCTTGTTGAACGCGCTCGTGAGCGAGACGATCTCCCGGTCCTTGGAGTCGATTGCCACGCGCTCGAACTTTCCCTCCGCGATGACCCCCATGCTTTCCTCCAGCGACTTCAGGGGCTTCACCACCATGCGCGACAGGATCTGGCCTACGGCGATCACCGCGAGGGAAAGGAAAATGATTGAGACAATGAGAATGCGCTGCGAGTTGTTTAAAATCTGCTGCAGGCTCCTTCGCTCCGTGCGGGAAAGCTCCTCGGCCGTGGTGATGATGTCCTTGCCGGTCTGGCGGATCCTGCCGGCAAGCATGCTCTTGCGAGCCGTGTGCCGCCCGCCGAGCGCTGCGTACTCTTCCATGAGGTCCTTGTATGTTTTCAGGTTGGCCTGGAGAGCCCCCAGCTGGTCGGGCGACGCGACTGTGGCAAACCCCCTGATGTTGTCATCGATGAGGTCCTGGGAGCGGGAAACGTAGCTGACGTTCTCTTCGTAATCGGAGCGCTGTTCGTAGAGAAAAAAGTTTTTCTCGAACCTCCTGATCTCGAGGGTGGTGTCGAAGAATTCGGAAATGGCCTCGCCGAACATGATCTTCTTCTCGACGTAGCGGAGCTCGACGAAGGTGAACACCGAGAGGCCGATGATCAGGGCCGTGATGGCGTAGTAGCCGAACGTAATTTTCTGCCGGATGCTGGGGGTATAGTGCATCATAGGTTCGCCGTGAGCGCCGCCTCGATGACCTCGGGCGCCGTTTCCACGAGGCGGATGTCGAGGCCTTTTTTCATGTCGTCGGACAGCTCCTCCACGTCGGCCCGGTTCTTCCCGGGGATGATCACGGTTTTGACCCGTGCGCGCTTCGCCGCGAGGGTTTTTTCCCGGATGCCGCCGACGGGCAGGATCCGTCCGGTCAGGGTGATCTCGCCGGTCATGGCCACGTCCCTGCGGGCCGGTCGCCCGGTCAAAAGCGACGCGAGCGCGGCGAGGATGGTGACGCCGGCAGACGGCCCGTCCTTCTGGATGGCGCCGGACGGCACGTGGATGTGGATGTCCTGGCGCTCGAAGAAATCCTCGGAGATGCCGAAGGCCCCGGCGTTGCTCCGGATGTAGCTGAGCGCCGCCTGCGCAGACTCCCGCATCACGTCGCCCAGCGAGCCCGTGATGATGAGTTCCTTCTTTCCCTTCATCCTGGCGGCCTCGACAAAGATGATCTCGCCGCCGTTTTCGGTGCGCACGAGGCCGGTCGTCACGCCGACCCGGTCCCGCTCCTCGATTACGTCGAAACGGAATTTTTTCCTGCCGAGGTAGCGTTCCAGGGATCCGGGGGTGATGGTAACGGCCTCCCCGCCGTCTCCGCTCCTGAGCGATTCCCGCGCGATCTTCCGGCAGATCGTGGCGATCCTCCGCTCAAGGCTGCGGATGCCCGCCTCGCGGGTGTAGTCCTGGATGATCGCGCCGACGGCCTCGTCCCGGAAGATGACGCGGCCCGAAGAGAGCCCCTTTTCGCGGATCTGTTTGGGGCAGAGAAACTGCAAAGCGATGTTGGCCTTTTCCTCCTCGGTGTACCCTGCGAACTCGATGATCTCCATCCGGTCGCGGAGCGGGGCAGGGACGGCGTCGAGCACGTTCGCGGTCAGGATAAACATGACGTTCGAGAGATCGAACGGAACGTCGAGGTAGTGGTCCACGAAGGCCCGGTTCTGTTCCGCGTCCAGCACTTCGAGGAGCGCGGACGCGGGGTCGCCCTTGAAGTCGCCGCCGATTTTGTCGAGTTCGTCGAGCATGATCACGGGGTTCGCGGATTCCACCCTCCGGAGTTCCTCGATCACCCTGCCGGGCTTGGCGCCCACGTAGGTGCGGCGGTGCCCCCGGATGTCCGCCTCGTCCTTGAGCCCGCCCAGGGCGATTCTCGTGAATTTTCTGCCGAGCGCGCGGGCGATGGATTGCCCGAGCGACGTCTTCCCTGTTCCCGGAGGGCCCGCGAAGCAGAGCACCGACCCTTTGGTGAGGGGCGTCCGGGCCTTCTGTTCGACCGCCCGTTTTACGGTCTCGCGCACGTCGTCGAGCTTGAAGGGTTTTGCTATGTAGTGGAAGGCGCCTTTCTGCATGGACTCGATGGCCGAGGGGATCGTGGCGTAGCCGGTCACGACAATGACCCTCGTGTCAGGATATTTGATCCTGACGTGCTCCAGGAGATTCATGCCGTCTGTCTTCCCCATGCGAAGATCGGTCAGCACCACGTCGAAGGCCGAGCCCTCCAACTCCAGGACCGCTTTTTCCCCGTCCGGGACAGCGACAACCTCGTACTGTTCCTTGGTCAGGATGTGCTCGAGGTTTTTTCGCGCGATTTCCTCGTCGTCGGCGATAAGGACCCGCGCTTTCCTGTTCATCAGGAGCACCTTGACCGCAAGGTGTTCCATGATCCGCTCCTTGATCTTGTCCAGGCCGTAGTGGCTTTCGTTCAGGATGCGCTCCGCAAGGACGATGTCGAGGTTGTCCTCGGTTTTTTTGTTCCAGGGCAGCGCGACAAGGTAATCAATATAGGCAAGGCCGATGGTGTATTCCGCCGCGGCAGGGCTTATCCTGGTCAGGAGGTCGAGTTCCTGCTCCGCGATTTTCCGGACCGGGCGCGGCATGGCTGCGGCGGAAATTTCCCGACGGAGTTCTTCTATGATGAGTTCCTGATTACTGTCTTCGGATTTTTGAAAAAATTTCATTCCGCACCGTGAAAAGTTTGAATGGTTGCATTTTACAACGTTTTCATTATCAATGCAACATGCAAAATTTATTTATAAATTAAATAGATAGCACTTTTCTCTGATATACCTATTGCATTCTAAAACAGTATAAACCGCAAACAGATTCCCAATCAGAATAAATACGTCCATATTTTCAAAGCGTTGTATATCTTAGTCTTCTGGCATGGTAGTTGTAATACCAATTAGTGAAATCCCAAGGAAAGGAGGAATCAATCATGAAAGGTTTGCTGAAAAAATTTGAAACCGCAATGGTGGCTGCATCGTTTGCGGAAGCGGGTGAGTTCGACACCGCGCGCCGGATCATGAACGAAGAGCGGCCGAGAAAAGCCGACCGGCCGTCGGCGCGAGATTTCCAGAGGCCGGCAGCGAGAAAACAACTGCGCGTTGACTAATGCTCGAAGAGCGAATTCCGCGAGGGGCGCATGGAAACAACGAAACTGAAAAAAATGATGAAACAGGTTGAGAACACGCTGACCGCCGCATCGTTCGCTGAAGAAGGGGAAAGCGAAGCGGCCCGTTCGTTGCTCAAGGAAGGGCGGAGGGTCCTGCTCGCCCTCAAAGAAGGAAGGATCGACGCCAAAACCCTGAAGTACGCCGTCAATTCCTCGAAGAGGATCGGCGCGGACCTCGACATCCTGTATGTCTCGCCTTTGGAAGGGCATGCCGATGCGGGAATGCGGGGCCTCGAGTCCGAGCTTTCGGCGGAAGGCGTGAGATACCGGCTGATCCGCAAATCGGGCTGCCTGAAGCAGGCGGTGATCGATTACACGAGCAGGGAAAAAGAGATACTCTTTGCCGTCGTCGAATCGCACAACAGCCTGAACGAGGACTGCGACAGGAAGGACACGATGCTTTCGGAGCTGTGGCAGAAGTTGAAATGCCCTCTGGTCGTGGTAATGGACGGGGCAAGGGCGTAGAACCAAAAACTTTCACCACGAAGGCACGAAGTCACGAAATAACACAAGGTCGTTCATTTCGTGTCTTAGTGACTTAGTGGTAAATAATCCTAAGGAGGAATTATCATGGCACAAAGCAGCACAAAAAGGAAGCCGGTAGGCTCCATGATCGTCATGGGGATCATTTCCGTGGCGCTCTATGCGGCCCTCCTGCTCAAGCAGGATCTGGTGAACGATACCTTCGCCAAAGGCGGACTGTATGCGTTTCTCCCGATCCTGACGGCGTTCGTATTTTCGTATATCCATGGTTCGTTTACCGGCAGCTTCTGGACGGTGCTCGGCATCGAGGCCGCGAAAAAGAAAAAGGAGGTTAAGTAAGATGCACGACATCGTATCGAACTTCATCAATCTTGACGCCGTAACGATCCTGTACCTGTTCGGGGTCGGTTTTGTGGGCGGCCTCGTCAGCGGGTTTATCGGCTCCGGCGGGGCCTTCGTCCTGACGCCGGGCATGATGAGCCTGGGCGTCCCCGGCCTCGTGGCGGTTGCGAGCAACATGTGCCACAAATTCCCCAAGGCGCTCGTGGGCGCGCTCAAACGCGCCAAGTACGGCCAGGTGGACGTGAAACTCGGCATCGTCCTCGGCATCTCGGCGGAAGCGGGCGTGCTGTACGGGGCGCAGATTCAGGAAAACATCAAGAAGGCCTTCGGTGACGCGGGCTCCAACCTCTATGTGAGCGTCGCCTTCGTCGTGATCCTCGCAACGGTCGGCGGATTTGTCCTTTATGACGCGTGGAAGAGCTATAAGTCGGGCGATGCCCACGCGGAAGAAAAGACTACCAAACTGGCCAAGTGGATCCAATCAATCAATATACCCGGCACCATGGTATACTTCAAGAGCCTGAATGCCAAAGTGTCGGTGCTCTTCACCATTCCGCTCGGTTTTGCCACCGGCATGCTGGCGGCCACGATTGCGGTCGGCGGCTTTGTCGGCGTACCCTCCATGATTTATGTCCTTGGCGCTCCGAGCCTCATGGCATCCGCCACGGAGCTGGTGATCGCTTTCGTGATGGGCCTCGGCGGTTCGTTCAAGTATGCCATGCACGGACTGGTCGACATCCGGCTTGCCATGATCATCCTGGCGGGTTCACTCTTCGGCATCCAGCTCGGCGCCATCGGCACCACCTACGTGAAGCCCTTAATGATCAAGGTCGTGATGGGCGTGATCATGGTGATTGTTCTTTTCAGCCGCGGCCTGATGGTCCCGGTTTATCTCTCGCAGCTCGGCCTCATCGCGAAGCTCGAGGGCGGCACGGTGTCATTGCTCAAGACCGTGAGCTTTGGTATAATGATATTCGCATTGCTGCTCGGCGCTTTCATCGTCCTCAAAGCCATGTGGCAGGGGCGGCAGGCCGAAAAACTGCGGCTTGCGTCGGGGGCCATGGAGCATGGGGAAGTATAGGAAGCTCCTCGTTGCGATAGACGGGTCCGACTCGGGTCGGAACGCGCTTTTGCAGGCGTTTCGGCTCGCAGTCGATGAAAAATGCTGGATCACGGTCACGTCGGTCGTGCCCCCCTACGACGGCGAGATCGAAATCCTCGGGGTCAAAGACATTCGCGCCGCGCTTCGAAAGCCCTGCGAAGAAGCCCTGGCCGGGGCGCGGCGTCTCGCCGATCAGGAGCGGGCGCTCATCAAGACGGTCTGCGAGGAAGGCGAGATCCATGAGAGGATCGTCGACCTGGCCGACGCCGAGAACTGCGATCTGATCGTCATGGGCCGCAGGGGCCTGCGTCCGGTCGAACGCATGCTGGTCGGGCGGGTGACGGCGCGGGTCATCGGCCATTCCCGACAGGATGTGCTGGTCGTGCCGAACGAAACGAAGGTAGGCTGGAAAACGATCGTGCTCGCGACCGACGGCTCGAAGCATAGCGCCGCGGCGACCGAGCGCGCGATCGTTTTTGCAAAGTCCTACGGCGGGGAATTGAAGGTCCTGTCCGTCGTGGATGTTCCCCCGGAATTTTATGCGGAGGCGCCCGAGGCTGTCGAGGACCTTGTGCGCAAGGCAAAGGGGTTCGTTGCGGACGTCAAGAGCAGGGCAGCGGAGGCGGGAGTAAAAGCGGACACCTTTGTGGGCGAGGCCGAGGCCTTCGAGGCGATCAACAACCTCGCAGAGGAACAGAAGGCGGACATGATCGTCATCGGCTCGCACGGCAGGACCGGGCTCCGCAGGCTTCTGATGGGAAGCGTGGCCGAGAAAGTCATCGGTTATGCCGCATGCCCGGTCCTGGTCGTGAAATCGTAGGGATTTTTGATGCATGGCCGGCCGAAGGAGCGTCTCGTTCCTTCGGCTTTTTTTTGAGTTGCACGGAAAACCGGAAATATGTTAAGGTAACCAAAAAAGGGACGCCATGTCGCTCAAAAAAAAAATAGCCCTCAGTTTTTTCATCAGCGCTTTCATCATTGCCATCCTTGCCGCCTTCGAATACGTCAATTTCATCGAGATCAGAAAGGAGATCCGTTACCTCGAGGTAACGGACACCATAAGCCGGAAATCGCTCCAGCTCCGTCGCCACGAAAAAAACTTCTTTCTCTATGCCCCCCAAAAGGCCGACGAGGAAACGGGGTTCGTCCGCGCGTATCTCGCCGACCTTAAGGACATCCTGGTGCGGAACCCGGGTATCGACAGGGCCGACCAGCTGTCGCTTCGCGACAGGATCAGCGACTACGAGCAGCGCTTCTCGAAAATCGAGTCGTCCGCGAAAAGGCTGTCCGGAGAATTCAAAAAGGCGAGGACCGCCCTGGAAAAGAACGGACGGTTTCTCGCGCTCGTGGAAGCAACGTTTCTCGAGCGACCTGCGCAATCCGCGGATTTTTTAACGAACGTGTTCTCCGTCTCCCCCGCGCATCCGCTGATCTCCGGGCTCCGGGAGCTCGATACGGACATCGCGGCGCTCCGGAAAACCGGCGAGGACATCCTCGTCATCTCCAAGGACCTCGACAAGGTCGCGCGGGAGAACGCGGACGCCATGATCCGGCTTTCCCAGATCGCCATCCTGATATTCTTCCCGCTGTTTTTCGCGGTGGGCATCGGATTGCTGTTTTTTATCACCACGAACGTGGTAAAGCGCCTGATGCTGCTGATCAGCGTCGTGGAAAAGACGGGGAAGGGCTCCTACCCCCATCTGTCCCTCCCGCGCTCGCGCAGAAACGCGCATGATGAGGTGGGCATCCTGATCGACAAGTTCAACACCATGGAGGACCAGCTCGCGCTCCACGAGCGGGAGATCGAGCTGAAGAACCGGGAACTGATGCAGGCAAAGAAACTCGCGGCCATCGGCACGCTCGCCTCGGGCGTGGCGCACGAGCTGAACAATCCGCTGAACAACATCTATATCGCGGCGCAGGTGCTTGCGCGCGAGGCGGGGGAACGATGCACCGACGAGGTGAAGGAGGCGGTGAACGACATCGTGGGCCAGTCCGAGCGGGTGAAGCGGATCGTGGGCGAACTCCTCGAGTTTGCGCGCGGAAGAGAGCCGCAGTTCAAGGATGTCGAGCTTGCGGAACTGATTCAGGACTCCTACCTCCGCCTCGGCAGCGGCCGCGATCTCGGAAATATCCGGTTCTCACTCGAGCAGGAGCCGCGGCAGATCATTGTTTCCGCGGACCAGGGGCAGATGGAGCAGGTTTTTTCCAACCTTTTCGTAAACGCCGTGGATGCGATGCAGGGGAAGGGAGCCCTTTCCGTTACGGTAAAAAAGGCGGACGAAGCGGTCGTCATCAGGATCGCTGATACGGGCAGGGGGATCCCGCGGGAGTCGCTGGACAAGATTTTCGAGCCCTTCTTTACGACCAAGGACAAAGGCACCGGGCTGGGACTGGCCATTGTGTATAATATCATCAAAAAGCACGGCGGCGATATCGCCGCCGAAAGCGATGAAGGCAAGGGCGCGACGTTCACGATCGTTTTGCCGGTACGGCAGGATCCGGCGGGATAACGTCCTTCGACAGGGGAGCCGTCATGGCATTTAAAATTCTCATAGCGGAAGACGAGGAAATAACGCTCAAGCACCTGGTGAATGCGCTCCGGAAAGAGGGCTACGCCGCCGTCGGGACGCAGAACGGTGCGGATGCGTTCCGGGAGATCGAGAGCGACCACTTCGACCTCCTGATCGCAGACATCAAGATGCCGGGGATGACCGGGATCGAGCTCCTCGAGAAGATCAGGGAAAAACAGATCGAGGCGGAAGTGATCATCGTCACCGGATTCGGCAGCATCGGGTCCGTGGTGGATGCCATGAAGAAGGGCGCGTATGATTACGTGACCAAGCCTTTCAATCTCGACGAACTGCTCCTCAAGGTAAAGAAGATCCGCGAACAGAAGGCGCTCAGGAAGGAAAACATCGCCCTCAAGGCCTACGCGGGGATGGACAAGAAAGTCTCAATCATCGCCAAGAGCAAGAGCATGAACCGCATCCTCGAAACGATCGAGGGGATGAAGGATTCCGACTGCAACGTGCTGCTGACCGGCGAGACGGGGGTGGGGAAGAGCCTCCTTGCCAAGATCATCCACTACACGGGCAGGCGGCAGGCCATGCCGTTCCTTTCCATCAACTGCGCGACCCTGACGGAGGAATTGCTGGCGAGCGAGCTTTTCGGCCACGAGAAAGGGGCGTTCACCGGCGCGGTCAGGACAAAGCAGGGGCTTGTGGAGATCGCGGACACCGGCACGCTGTTTTTGGACGAGATCTCGGAAATGGCCCCGAACCTTCAGGCCAAGCTCCTCAAGGTGATCGAAGAGGGGGAGTTTTACCGGGTGGGAGGGACCAAACCCATCAGAGTCGACGTGCGGTTCATCGCGGCGACCAACCAGAACGTGCGGTCCATTATCAACGAGGGCAGGTTCCGCGAGGACCTGTACTACCGGCTGAATATCATGGAGATCTTCATTCCGCCGCTGCGAGACCGGAAGGACGATATCCAGCCGCTCTGTGAATATTTTCTGGAAAAACACCTTCCCAGCTCCCGCAAGAAAGTCACGGGATTCACGAAAGAGGCGCTGGACGTGCTGGCCCACTACAGTTATCCCGGGAACGTGCGGGAACTCGAAAACATCATCGAGCGCGCCATCATCCTCGAAAAGGGCCAGATGATCACCCCGGAAAGCCTGCCCCAGACCATCAAGATGTTCCAGATTGACACGATTGAGCCCGACAGCGTGAAGACGATCGAAGAGCTGAACAAGGAATACGCGGAAAAGGTGCTCGATCTGTTCGGCGGCAACAAGTCCAAGGCCGCCGAGGTGCTCGGGATTTCGAGGACGAGCCTGTGGAGAATACTGAAGGAAGAGTAAGATTCTTTCCCGGAGGAAAAAGCGCGGCATGAACCTGCGGCGCTGCCGCCGCAGATTCACGCCGTTCAATTCCGCCGCTATTTGTTTACCGCGATAAAATCGTCCCTCCTGTTTTTCTGCCAGCAGCTCTCGGCGCCTTCACTGCACATCGGTTTTTCCTTTCCGTAGCTGATGAGGGATATCCGGCCTGCCGCGATCCCTCCGTCCGTCAGAAATTTCTTTGCGCTTGCGGCGCGGCGCTGGCCGAGCGCCTGGTTATACTCCCTGGTCCCGCGCTCGTCGCAGTTGCCTTCGATTTTGATCTTGGCCGCGGGATGCGACTTGAGCCACGCGACGTTGCTCTTCATGGCCTGCCTGGCATCGTCGCGGATGAAGGACTTGTCATAGTCGAAGTACACCGGCTGAAGGCCTGTTTGGACTGGGGAGGCCTGCTCTGTCGCCCCGCTTTCCCGCTCCCTGACCGGTTGCGTGTCGGCCTGCGGGGTTTTCGCCGCAGTCGCCGCCCCGCTGTTTTGCGTTTCCGGGGAGGCGGTTACTTCCGCCTTCTTGGGGCAGCCCCAGAGGGCGAACAAACTTATCGTCAAAACGACTCCGTAGTAAAGTATGCTGTTCTTTTTCATTATGAGTTCTCCTCGTTGTGTCAGAATAATGGATTTGTTCCGTCCGTGAAGCGCATGCCGGGGGCCGGGCGCAGGACAAATTGCCGCATTGCGCCGCCGGCAGACAGCTTGTACCGGACGAGTTGGGACGATACCGTGACGGATTTCTATGACAAAACCGGAGGTGAGTGGCCCGCATAGAGAGGGTGAAACCCTTCACGGGTGCCCTGCGGTACGATGGAGGAATTGTTTCTCTTCAGCGTTGATCGGATGGAAAATATCCAGCCGCTTTTCGGCGTGAACGTTTTTTCGACCGGGAACAATTTTGCAGCCTCGTCCTCCGGCATGATTGCGCGTTTTTTCCTGATGATGACCTCTTTTTCCTGATGGGGCGAAGCGTCTTCTTTCGCGGCCATTTCGCCGATGATGAATTCCCAGAGCAATAAACGGGCGTTTTCTCTGACCGAAGCGGTTCCTTTCGGCGCGCTTTTGCTTTCTCCAACATCTGCGCCGGGAACAACGGTATAGGTCAGGGGGGAAATCGCGTAAATGAAAAAGTAGATGAGGAATATTCTGAATGCCTGTTTTTTGCCTGAGATCATAAATGAACTCTGAAATTGATTATAGAGTCGTAGTGTCGGCGCATGTTAACGGAACAGAATGGGCTTGTCAAGTGGTTGAGCTGCATTGAGCAAAAAAATGAATGTCCCCGTCAGGCGCGTTAAATCCAGTATCCCGAAAAGGCAATATCTTTGTTCCAAATTTAAACAATATTATCATCAGTAAACCCCATCCTGATTCATTCAGTCAAGCCCCTGATTATACGCGCCCACTCTCATAAATAAAGCCTTAAATCACTTTTTTCGATGCAATGTATCCTTTTGCATGCCCCATGGTGTTCATCATCGTTCAAATATGAAACACAGTAAATATGCTCTTAATTAAAATTAATGTAAAAAAACAATATGTTATGTATTGGCACCCATGTTGCAATTATATGCAATAAGTACGTTTAAAGGCAAGGAGGGACCTTGTATGGGAAAGAGACAGTTGCTGTTCGTTACGTACCGTGATGAGAACATCGAAGAGGGCGTTTCGTACGCAATTGAGCTGGCAAAGGCGATGTATGAAGACATTACCTTTCTGCTGGTCTGGAAGCAGACCAACCTCATGGAGAAGCTGGGGGACCTGATGACCGCCGTGACCTTCGCCGAAGCTGATGAGCATGAGACAGCGCGCCGGATCATGGCGGGCGGTTCAGATGACGCCGAAAAAAGGCACGAGATGATAATGGCGGGGCTCGTGGAAAAATGCCGCGCAGAGGGCGTCCAGGTCAACATTGAGGAAACGGACCAGGACCCGGTTTCGGGCATACGGACGTTCCTCAAGGGCCATGCCGGGATCGACAAGGTGGTTCTGAGTCCCGCGGTGACCGGCAATGGAAACGTCTCGGCCAGGGACTTGAGCCGGCTCGTCCGGACCGCGTCGAGGCCGATCGTGACCATGACGAAGCAGACCGTGATGGCGTAGCAAATGCTAATGGCGAATATCGGATTTCTGAACAGCATCGCATCGTGAAACGCACAATGCCGAGCGCCGTTTGCGTGCCGATGGTGTTCAGAGTCCCGTACTTCGTTCTTAGAAATTTCATCTAAAAAGGAGCGTGAAAGATGTATCTGTATCTACCTGTAGCATTGACGAGTATCAACATCCTGATCCCGGTAGGGCTCGGGCTCGCCGTTGGGCTGCTTTCCGGCCTCTTCGGCGTGGGCGGCGGTTTTCTCATGACCCCGCTTCTTATCATGTTCGGCATCCCTTCGACCGTTGCGGCGGCGACGGATTCGAACCAGATCGTGGCGGCGTCAACCTCCGGGACCTATGCGCACTGGAAGGTCGGCAACGTGGACTTCAAGATGGGCATCTATCTGCTTGTCGGCGGGTTCCTGGGAGGCCTCGTGGGCGTTCAGGCCATCAAGCTGCTCCATGCCATGGGCAACGCGGACTTCGTGATCAAGATGACTTATGTGCTCATGCTCGGCATCGTGGGCGTTTACATGTTCATCGAAAGCCTCCAGAGCATGAAGAAGAAAAAGGATGCGGTCGCGGCGCCGAAGGAAGAAAAGGAGTCGGCCGTCGGCAGGTTCCTGAAATCGCTCCCGCTTCAGACCCATTTTGAAAAGTCCGGCATCACCCATTCCATCCTGGTGCCGATCGTGCTCGGCGGGTTCGTCGGCGTGCTTGCCGCGATCATGGGCGTGGGAGGCGGGTTTTTGATGGTGCCGATCATGGTCTACATGCTCCGGATGCCGATGCACGTCGTCGTGGGCACGAGCCTGTTCCAGATCCTTTTCACCTGCATCGAGGTCACGTTCCTGCAGGCCTACACGAACCACAGCGTGGACTTCATCCTTGCGGTCCTGCTGCTCCTGGGCTCCACCATCGGCGCGCAGATCGGCGCGGTATTCGGCAGGAAACTCAAGGCCGACCAGCTCAAGATCCTTCTGGCGTGCATCGTGCTCGTTGTGACCATAAAGATCGTCTTCGAACTGACGTTGACTCCATCATTACTCATCTCACAGGCAGGAGGACACTAATGCATATTCACATTCACTCGTTGGCTTACTACGCCAGGCTCTTCGGCAATGCAAGGGTCTTAGGGGCACTGGCGCTCATGCTCTTGTTTTCCCTGTTCCAGCTCGTCAGCGCCAAACCGGCATCGGCCATGCTCACGGCCAAGGCGAACCATGATCACATTACCATCGGCTTTTTTTACCATGGAGGCTCGGTGAGCGTAAAGGGCGAGGCGGACTCGGGCGTAGACCTGATCATCAAGATCACCTCTCCCGAAGGGCACCAGGTGATGAAGCAGAAGGGAAAGGTCGGCGGCATGCTCTGGATGAACGTCGGGCAGCTCAAATTTGAAAACACGCCGAACTTCTACGAGGTGTTCAGCACGAAGAAGATCGACGATATCCTGGCGCAGGACGAGCGTGAAAAATACCTGCTCGGATACCCGGCGCTCGCAAAGCACGTGGAGATCAGCCCCGCCGCAAGCGGGGAAGAAAAGATAAAATGGTTCAATGAGTTTATCAGGTATAAGGAAGACTCGAAGGTGTACGCTTCCTTGGCCGGAAAGATCACGACCACGTCGCTGCCGAACGGACGTCAGGAATATTATATCCTGACCGACTGGCCCTACCAGGCCGCGCCGGGCGATTACCTCGTGACGGTCTACGCGGTAAAAGACAACAAGGTCATGGAACAGGCGGAAACAAAAGTGAACGTGGAACAGGTCGGCATCGTCAAGTCGCTGGCGACCATGGCCAAAAACAACGCCGCATTCTACGGGCTGCTTTCGATCGGCATGGCTTTGGGCGCCGGGTTCGGCGTGGGCCTGGTATTCAGAAAAGGCGGAGGCGCTCATTAATGTATAACTCCATCGTCGTCGGTTTTGATGAATCGGCATTCAGCAAGGCCGCCCTTTCGGAGGCCGCCCATTGGATAAAGAAGCACGGCGGCAGGATTTCGCTCGTCCATGCAGTGTATTTCGACAAGGAGGAATTCGCCATCCTGCCCTCGCAGATGGAGACGAGGCTGGAGCTTGGCGCGGGAATGTGCCGTCAGGCGAAGAGCGCGCTCCTGTCCGACTTCGGCTTGGACGGCAGCGTCGAGTCGCTTGTCTGCGAGGGGGAGCCGCCGGAAGTCATCGTGGACACCGCGCGGGAAACGAAGGCCGAACTCATCGCCCTGGGGACATACGGCAGGCGGGGGCTCAAGCGGCTGCTCATGGGCAGCGTGACTTCGCAGGTGATCCTGAAATCGCCCTGCGATGTTCTGATCGTGAAAAAACCCTGCACCTCGTGCGCCGGCAGCTATGCGTCCCTTCTGGTTCCCTTCGACGGGTCCGACTCGAGCAAGAAGGCCCTGTCACGGGCCTGCGCCCTGTCGAGGGCCGATGGCGCCGAGATTTCGGTCCTCTACGTGATCCCCCGGTACGAGGAAATGATGGATTTCATCAAGACCGAGTCCATCACGAAGTCCCTCTACCAGGCGGCGGAAAAAATCGTCGAAGACGCCAAAAAACTGGCAGCGGGGCTCGGGGCGCAGATCAAGGCGGTGGTCCAGGAGGGAAGGGCGGACGAGAAGATTCTGGATATATCCGCGAAACTGAAAAACGATCTCATTGTCATGGGGACGCACGGGTGGCGCGGCGTGAACAAGGCCATTCTGGGGAGCACGGCGGAGAGGATCATCGCCCAGGCCTCCTGTCCCGTATTGATTGCGAGGTGAAAATCATGAAGGGGTATCGAAAAGTCCTCATTGCCCTGAACGGGCGCAAGAAAGTCCTTGAACAGGGCATCAGGCTCGCCCAAGACGAGAAAACCTGGATTACCGTGGTGAAAGTCGTCCAGCCCTGGGAGGGAGACCTGAACCTGACGGGCATCAAGAACCTGGACGATGTGCTGGACGACGGGGGGGACAAGGCCGTTTCCGAGGCGCGCAAAATGGCGGCCGTCGAGGGCGCGCTGATCAAGACGAGGCTTGAAGAAGGCGATGTGTCGCAAAAAATTGTTGAAGTGGCGGAAGAGGAAAAGTGCGATCTTATCATCATGGGATCGAAAAAGAAAAAAGACATCTGGAGCAGGCTGTTCGGCGATCATGTCGTGGAAAAAGTTATCGACCGCGCGCCCTGCCCGGTATACATCGTCGGAGTGTAACTGCGT
The DNA here is from genome assembly GCA_036391375.1 of Nitrospirota bacterium. Classification (GTDB taxonomy): domain Bacteria; phylum Nitrospirota; class UBA9217; order UBA9217; family UBA9217; genus DASWAB01. The sequence goes on along the minus strand of DASWAB010000161.1, from coordinate 10,478 downwards.
TGCGGGGAGACGCAACTGCGTCTCCCTCTTTCCCCCGGCACGCCGGCACAATTCTTTCCACAGCGCCTTTCCTCTTTCTTTTTTCCGGTGGACGTAAAAGCGTATGGATATGAACAAATTTGAAAGACTTATAAGACGAGGGCTGCTTTCCCGGAGCGAGCTCGAAAAATGCGCGCTGGAGGCAACCGCTTCCGGCGTTGCGATTGAAGATATCCTGATCGAACGCGGGGTGCCGAAACACGAGGTCCTTTTCTCCCTGTCGGAATATTACGGGCTCCCCTTCGTGGAGTATGAGGAAAGCGTGATCGCTTCATATTATCTTGTGCTGCGTCTCGACCTGGAGAAGCTTAAACAGGCCCTCTGGTTCCCGCTCTCGGTCAGGGAAAAGCGCGCCGAGGTCATCGCCTACCGGCCTGACAACCCCCGCGTCGCGGAGGACATCAGAAAGACGCTTGACGTGGACCATGTTGATTTCCGCGTCGCGCTTCCTCATGACATCATCCGCATCATCGAACACAATTTCGACGTGAACCCCCGCTTCGCCGGCTGCGGCGGGAGGACGCCGCTCGCGCGCGTCAGGACGTTTTTAGCCTACCGCAGGTCCACCTATGCCCATTACCGGACGCTGTTCGCCAAGGGAAGGACCGGACTCGCTTTCATCCGGACCGGCGTCTCCTTCATCGTCATCTCGCTGCTGTTCCTGCGCGTGGTGGGCTCCGGTTTTTATCTCTTCCTGGAAGCGCCGCTCTTCGTGGCCGGCATCATCATGGTTTATGATGGGATCAAATGGTATCTGCCCGCGCGAAAGATCGCCGCGAAACCGGTCGATTCGTCCAGCACGAAGCCGACATGGGGCACCTGCGTGCTCAATGCTGACGTGAGGAACGGACGGCCCGTCATCAGCAGGACCGAAGAGGTACAGGGCGCTGCCGAGCTCCGGGCCGGATGGGAGAACCTGTCGCCGGTCATGCGGCGGAGGTTCCTGGCCAGCGACCGGACGGACATGGCGGAGGAGCGGACCTCGCTGGCCGGGCATCGGACAAGGCTTGCCCGTGCGCGGACCGGTCTCGCCTTTACGCGCACCGGAATCGCCTTTGCAGGGCTCGGGATAGGGTTGATGCGACAGTTCGAAGCCAGCGCATGGACGGCGTGGTCGGTCTTCGATGTGGCGCTGATTGGGGCGGGCATTCTCATGTCCGCCGAGGGCTTTTACTGGTATTTCGGCGGGCGCAGGTCCGGAATCGAAGGGCGGCGCTCCGTGCTTGATGCGCTCAACAAGGAAACTATCTGGGACCTCGTATTTCCACTCGGGCACAAACGCTCCGGACCGGGAAGGGACAGGCCTGGGCCGCCTGTTACCGCGGCCCAAAAGCCCGGCATCTGGGCCACGACGGGCCACGCTCTCGAACGGACGGTGCTTGCCGACCGGCGCGGCGTCATGGCGAGGCTCCGGACGGTCATGGCAGTTTCCCGCACGGGCATGGCGTACATCAGAACAGGCATGAGCATTACGTCGGTCGGCGCGGGGCTGATGGCGTATTTCGGCGTCGCTTCGCCCGGCTGGACGGTCTTTAACGCGGTCATGATCGTGGGAGGACTTGTGCTGATCGCGGACGGATACCGCTGGACGGTTCCCGCCGAACGCATGCGGAAAGAATACCCGTACTGCTACGGGGACATGGAGATAACGATCCCCGATTATGGAAGGCCCAACTCAGAATGGGGAAAGGTTGTTTTTGATCAATATGCAAAATGAACTTTTAAACGGCGAGCTCGAGGAAACGGCCGCGCCGGCTGGTCAGGAATTCTCCCTTCTGGCGGATCGGGGCATCCTGAGCCGCGGCGACCTGGAAGAAGCGTCGAGCAGGGCGCAGGCGCGAGGAGTCGCGCTCGAGCAGGTCCTGCTGAAAGAGTACAAGGTGCCCAAGCAGGATCTGCTTGCGGCGCTTGCAAAATATTATGCCTGCCCCTCGATCGAGTACGACGAACGCCTGCCGATCCCGCCGGAGCTCCTGGCGGGCCTCAGCCCGGACTCGCTGTCGACGTACCAGTGGATGCCCGTCATGAAGGACAAATCGGGCGCCGTCGTCATCGCAGCAAGGAATCCGCAGAACCAGGCGATGCGGGATGACGTAAAAAAGCACATCACGGCGGAGCGGTACGAATTCAGGGTCTCGCTCGACGCGGACATCCAGTGGTACATCCAGGACTTCCTCCACGCGAAGGTGGGGCTTTTGATCGGCACCGAACGGACGGGCCTGGCATTCTGGCGAAACATCATGGCCCAGTGGCGCACGCGCATGGCCTGCTACCGCACGGACATGGCAAAGGCGCGGACCGGCCTCGCTTTTCTGCGCTGGGGGCTGGGGACGATCGCGCTGTCGAACGCGCTGCTTAAATCCAAGAACATCGCGTATCATCCGCTTCTTTATTTCTCGGTCCTCGCGGCCGGCATCGCGATCTCCTTCTACGGCCTTCCGATCTACCTGAACGTGCGAAAGTCGAGAATGACGCCGCCGGGGAACCAGACGATCGTGGAAGTGACGGGGGCGACGATCCAGTTCCTCGAAAATTATCATTTTGTCGAGAACGCGCCCGTCATGCAATCGCTGAAAGGCACCATGCTGGCGAGGATGGGGGATTTTCTTTCCGATTTCAGCACATACCTCAATCCGTCTCCTTCCTCCAAAACGCGCACCATGTTCGCGCGCGAGCGGAATGTGCTGGCCGCCCAGCGGACCATCGCGGCGTGCTATCGCACCATCTATGCGCGGGCGAGGACCGGCTTGGCGTTCATCCGCACCGGTTTCTCGTTTCTCAGCATCGGCATCGGCATCATCAGCTATTTCGGTTTCGGTCTTCTGACGTCGTTCAATCTCTGGCTTATCGCCGCGGGGCTGTTGATGACGGTCGACGGCGTTCTCTGGTACTGGCCAGTGCGGAAGGAACAGGCGGAAGTCCCGAGAGGCATAGCCTACCCCGAGTAAGTGAATTTATTTTTTTCTTCCTCTTTTCTGAAGGCAGCAAGCACTTTTCCCCTTGCCTGCCGGTAATCGAGGTTTTCGGTCTCGATGACGCCGACGACGGCGGCGTCGGCAGGGTATTGTTTTCGGAGACGGCGAATATCCATGACGCGCCCGCCGATGCATCTCTGTTTTCAAACACGTTATAAAAGAGTATAATATTCATTGTATGAAAATCGAGCATAAACTTGTCCTCTCGAACGTTATCAACGGGGCGTTTCTGATCCTGATCGGTTTCTTTGCCTTTCAAAACATGAACCTGGTGCTGACCAAACTCCGGTTCGTGGAAATCGCCGATGATCTCAACGCGTCGTTCCTCGAAATGAGGCTTTCGGAGAAGAACTTTTTCCTCTACCATGACAAAAAAGCGCTCAACGAGATCCGGGAGAAGATTTCGGGCACGATGAAGTCGCTCGATGCCGCGAAAAAGGACATCATCCCGGCAATCGGAGAGGCAGACCTCCAGAAGCTCGAATCAAACCTGAAGGCCTATTCGGACGCCATTGGGGAGACTGAGGCCACGGGCCATCCGTTCCAGGAACTGGAGTCGAAGATCCGTGCCGCGGGAAGGAAACTCAGTGAATACTCTGATTCCATCACCCAACTCGAGCGAAAGCGCGTAAATGACATCATCATGAGCTCCAAGCGCATCCTGATCTTTTCCTTCTGGGCGATCCTCGCGTCCGCTCTCCTGATCGGCCATTTTATTTCGCAGAAAATCGTTCAGTCGCTCCGGGAAATCGAGAAGATGACGAAGTCCATATCGGAAGGGAACTTCCATCCCCTCGACGGCGTCCGCCCGCGGGACGAACTGGGGTCGGTCATCACGGCGATCAACTCCATGTCCGAGGAGCTGGCGCACCGCGAAGAGCAGATCCTCCAGTCCAAAAAGCTCGCCTCCCTCGGCATCCTGACCGCCGGCGTCGCGCATGAGATCACGAACCCGCTGAACAACATCTCCATGATCGCGCAGACGTACGCGGAGCTGTACGACAAACTCGGCGAAAAAGACCGTATTGAATTCATGGGCAAAGTCGACGCGGAGACGGAGCGGATCCGCCAGATCGTGAAGAACCTTCTGGATTTCTCCAAGCCCAAGGACGCCAATCCGAAGGAAGAGGACATCAACAGCGTTATCCACAAGACGCTCACCCTGGTCCAAAACATGATCGATGTGTCGAATATCGACACGATGGTAAACCTTACGGACGGTCTTCCTCATGTTTTTGTTGACGCCCACCAGATCCAGCAGGTGCTCGTGAACCTTGTTACCAACGCCGTTCAGGCCATGCCTAACGGAGGCAGGCTTTTTATCGCGTCGAGGCCGGGGAAAGGCGGCGATTCCGTCGAGATCACGGTCATGGACACCGGCAGGGGCATACCGCCCGAGTTTCTCCCGCACATCTTCGATCCCTTTTTCAGCACCAAGGGAGAGGGAGGAACGGGGCTCGGGCTGTCGGTGAGCTACGGCATCATAAAAAATCACAGGGGGGAGATTCGGGTCGAAAGCAAGGTGGGCGTAGGGACAACCTTTACCGTAGAAATCCCCGCCCATTATAAAAACAAGGAGATAAACAATGAGTAATTACCGGATCATGGTCATTGACGACGAGAAGATCGTCGGCGACATGGCGAAACTGTCGCTCGAGCAGGACGGGTATCTGGTCGAGACTTTCCTGAACGCGGAGCCCGCGCTGGCGAGGCTGAAGGAGGAAAAATTCCACGTCGTCGTGACTGATTACAAAATGAAGGGGATCGACGGCATGGAAGTTCTCCGGACCGTAAAAAAACAATATCCCGGGACCACGGTCATCATGATTACGGCGTTTGCGAACCTCGACGCCGCCATCGAGGCGCTGCGCGGCGACGTGCACGACTTTTTCCCCAAGCCCGTCAAGATCAAAGAACTGAAGGAGTCGATCCGGCGGGCATTGGCGAAAACGAGCGCGGCGTGAAGCGGAAACGCCTCACCACGAAGCTCACGTCTGAAATACGATGAAGCAACCGGAATTCATACAATCCGCCCTGTCGTCGCTGAGAAGGGCTTTCCTTCACCGGCCGCCGAGAGACGCCGCTCAATTCAGGGCCTTCTTCGACACGTTTCAGAACGTGCTCGACAGCAACAACCGCGCCCTGGAAACGATCACGGACATGGGCGAAAAGCTGGGCGGGGAGTATCTCTTCGACATCGTGTACGTGCGGAATGCATACTCCCGGCTCAAGGAAAACATCGGGACTTCGCTTCGCCTCTTCGATGGGCTGACCAGCGGCCGCTATACGGAACTCGACAAACGTTTTTGGGAGCTCGACGAACGGATCAGGCATGTCATCGACGAGACCGTCCCGGTCCCTGATGCGCTCGTTATCGCCTACGACCGGATCACGGGAGACATGGCGCGGATCGTGGGCGGGAAAAACAGCAACCTTGCCGAGGTGAAAAACGCCGTCAAACTCAGCGTTCCGGATGCCTTTGCCATTACGACGGGCGCCTTCGACCTGTTCATGCGGCATAACCGCATTTTCGAGAAAGTTCTTCTTCCGCCGGCCGGCTCCGGGATGCCGGAAAACGCGCTTCAAACTCTGCGGGAACAGGTCCTCGCCGGGACTATGCCGCCGGAACTCAGCCGCGCGATCGAAAAGGCCGTAAGGAAGGTCCAGTCCCGCTGCGGCGCAGCTTGCAGCCTCGCGGTCCGGAGCAGCGCAGGCGAAGAAGACAGCGAATTTTCCTTTGCCGGCCAGTTCGAAACCATTCTGAACGTGCCCCTCGATCCCGGGGAAGTGGGAAAAGCCTATCGCAAGGTGGTTGCCAGCCTCTATTCGGACAAGGCTGCCGCCTATCAGCAGCGCCTGGGCTTCGATGTCCGGGACATGAAAATGGCCGTGGCAGGCGTTGTCATGGTGGACGCCGAGGCGAGCGGGGTCGTCTACTCCACGGATCCCGAGAAAGACCAGGGCACGCTCGTCATAAATTCGACGCGGGGACTCGGCACAGCGGTCGTTGAAGGCGCGGTGGACGCCGATTTTTTCCGAATAAGGAAGGACGGCGCCCGCGATATCGTGGAATCCCGTATAGGCGCTAAGACGAGCATGGTCGCCATGCGCGGGGAGGGAGGCGTCGCAGCCGTTCCGATCCCGGAAGACAAGAGAAACACCCCGAGCATTTCGCGCAATCAGGCCGCCGAGCTCGCCCGAATCGCGGTCTCGCTCGAAAGTCATTTCCGGAAACCCCAGGACATCGAGTGGGCCATCGACGCGAATGGAAAGATTTTCATCCTGCAATCGCGGCCCCTGAGGATCCCCGAGGGGAAAACGCAGGCATCCGTTGCCGCGGCCGACGCAAAGGCGCTTGCGCGAAACATCGGCGTCGTGGTTCAGAAAGGCGCGGCCTCGGGCAGGGTGTTCATACTCGCGAACGATCGCGACCTCTCTTCCGTCCCGAAAGGGGCCGTTCTGGTCGCTCGCCGCGACTCGTCTCAGTTTGTGCGGCTGATGACCGACGTGTCCGCGATCATCACGGACACGGGGACCCCCACAAGCCACATGGCAGCCCTCTGCCGCGAGTTCAGGATCCCGACCGTGGTGAACGCTGGTCACGCGGCGCGCGCCCTTACCGCTGGTCAGGAGGTCACGGTCCGGGTGGATGCCGAAGGCGCGACAATTTATGAGGGACGGATTGCCGAGATCGTCGAGGACTCCCAGGACGACTCCACGCGGATGGAGGCGATTGCTGAGTTCCGGAAAAAGCGGTACCTCCTGCGGTATATCGTGCCGCTCAACCTCGTGGACCCGCTCAAGGACGAATTTACCCCGAAGGCCTGCAGAACCATGCACGATGTCCTTCGCTTTATCCACGAGAAGTCCGTTGCGGAGCTGGTCGACGGCGCAGGCCGGGGCAGCAGCACCGGCGCGGTCAGGCTGAACCTGTCCGTTCCGGCGGACCTCATGCTGATCGACATCGGGGGCGGCTTGCGGAACCCGGACAACGCGCCGGAAGTCGCCGCCGAACAGATCGAGTCCATTCCGTTTCGGGCCGTGATAAACGGCATGACGCGGCCCGGGCTGTGGCGCTCCGATGCGGTCCCGCTCCGGGTGAATGATTTCATGACCAGCATGCTCCGCGTGCCCGATATCACGACGGACTCGGGAGGCCGCGTGGAACGGAACCTGGCGGTCATCTCGCGGGACTACGCGAACATAAGCCTCAAATTCGGCTATCACTTCATCGTAATGGACTGTTTTTGCGGCGAACGGGCGAAGAACAACCACATCTATTTCCGGTTTGCGGGCGGCGCGACGGACATGACCAAGCGCTCGCGCCGCTTGCAGCTCCTTGCAATGATCCTGGGCGAGTACGGGTTCAACATCAAGACAAAAGGGGACTTGATCGTCGCCCGGCTCGCAAACATCGAACAGCGTGATGCGGAGGCTGTTCTCGATCAACTGGGCAGGCTGTTTTCCTACACGCGCCAGCTTGACGCGGTGCTGAACGACGACAGCGCAGTCGAGCGGTACGCGCGGTCGTTTCTCGATGGAAACTACGAGCTTGCCGAGGCGGGAAAAGATGCGCACGGGCCGTGAATTTTCCGCTTCGGCGGGAGGCATATCCTGCCGACGTCAAGATGTTCCTCGGAAATATCCGTGTTGACAGGGGAGGGGACGGCGGTTATAATGCATTTTAGAGAGAAGGAGGAGAAGCATGTTTGAAGGACTTTTTCAGCCTATGCATCTGATACTGATTCTTTTAATCGTCCTCATCATCTTCGGGCCCGGAAAACTTCCGGAGCTGGGGGAAGGCCTGGGGAAGAGCATCAAGGCCTTTAAAAAGGCGATGAAAGAAGGATCCGAGAAGACCGATAACACCACCGCTATAGAGCAGAAAAAAGAAGAAGAAAAAAAGGCGTAATTGCTCGTGAATAGATCAGACGCAAGGTTATACCGGCAGTTTTTTCGTCTCTTCGATCGTGTGGCCGGCCTCCGTCCCGCTCAATAGCTGAAGCCGGTTGCCGAATTTTTCCAGCCGCTTGTCCGCGTCTTCGTATCTCGCCTTCGTACTCGTCAGGTGTTTTCCAACGAGTTCGAAGTCCGCCCTGAACTTTTCAAAATCTCCCGACAGCCGGGCCAGATTTTTCAGGATTTCCTGGGCCTGTTCCTCGATGTGCATCCCCTTAAGCCCAAGGAGGATGGTCTGAAGATAGGCATAGAAGCTGTTTGGCGACACCGGGATGACGCGTCTGGCGAAAGCGTAGTTTAACAGCGACTTGTCGGCGTCCACGGTCTCGTCTTTAATGATAAGCTCATAATAGACATTTTCGGCAGGGATGTACATCAAAGCAAAATCAAACGTCCCTTCGTCGGGAAGGATGTACTTGCCGGCGATTGCGTCCACATGTTTTTTCACGTCGCCGAGGAACTTTTTCTTGGCCGCTTTCCGCTCGTCCTCGGCCGCCGCCTCGATAACCCGTCTGAAGTTCTCAAGGGGGAATTTGGCGTCGATCGGCACGAGCCCGCTTCCCAGCTTGATCACCGCGTCAACGGCCTCGCCGCTCTTAAACCGGTGCTGAAGCGCATAGTGCGCGGGCGGAAAAATCTGCGCGAGGAGGTCGCCCAGGAAGAGTTCGCCCAGCCCGCCCCGGAGTTTGGGCGAACGAAGAATCTGCTGCAGGCTTGCGATGTCCTTCCCGACGTCGAAGACTTTTTTTGTCGCCTCGGAAAGGCCGCCCAGTCCTTCGCTCACCTTGGCCACGACTTTTGCCGCGTTGTCGAGCCGCGTGTTCAGGTCCCCCGTTGACTTCTGGAGCTGCTCCGTCACCTGACCCAGGCGGACGTTCATCTGAGACGACACCTGTCCTAACTGCGCGTTCACCTGGCTGGTGATCTGTCCAAGCTGCTGGTTCACGGTCTCCTGGCTTTTGAGCATGGCGTCGGTCAACTGGCCGCGAAGGGACTCTACCTCCCGCTGGAGCAGGGAAACAGCCGGGTCAGCGGTCTTCGTGCGCGACTGAAGGACCGACCAGAGGAGGATGAGAAGGACGGCTGCAAGTAGTATGAGAATGGCAGTTTGCATTTTTTAAAAAACCGTTTAGGCCTCGAATGTTCACGAATTCGCGCGAAAAAAACAACAAGACAAACTTATCAAAAATCATATTCTCTTTTATTATAATTCGTGTTCATCGTTTCTAAAACGCCTTTATCGTATCTCAAGCATCCTGTCCAGCGCCCGCTTTGCCTTTATCCGGATGTCTTCGGGCACCTTGATCACGTGCTGACGCTTCTCCAGCGCCGCGAGAACGCTTTCGAGCCTGGTCCGCTTCATGTTGGGGCAGACCATCTCTCTGTTCAGAATATAAAATTTTTTCTCCGGGCTGTCTTTCCTGAGGCGGTGCAGGATGCCTTCTTCCGTGCCGATGATGAATTCTTTCTGGTCCGACTCTTTGCAGTACCTGAGCATGCCGGAGGTGCTCGTGATATGGTCGGCCATGTCCTGAACCTCGGGGGGGCACTCGGGGTGGACGATAAGCAAGGCCCCTGGATGTTCCGCCCTCGCCGCCTTCACGTCCTCGATGTCAAGATGGGCATGGTGCACATTGCAGAAGCCGTCCCAGGAAATGATTTTTTTCTTAGTCCGCTTAGCCGCGTAGGCCGAGAGGTTCCGGTCGGGGATGCAGATGACGGTGTCCTCCCTGAGGGAATCCACGACCCTGACCACATTGGCCGAGGTGCAGCAGATATCGCTTTCTGCCTTGACCGCGGCGGAGGTGTTCACGTACGCCACGACCGGAACGCCGGGGTGCTGTTTCTTCATGTCCAGAAGCGTGAAGTCGTCAGCGAACTGGAAGGTAATGCCCATGAGGTTCGTATAGAGTTCTGGCTTTGTTTTGCGGGGGCCCTTGACCGTGACCATGTCGGCCATGGGGCAGCCCGCGCCCATCTCCGGAAGCAGCACGGTCTTGTCCGGAGAGAGGATCGACGCGCTCTCGGCCATGAAGTGCACGCCGCAGAAAACGATCACGTCATAGTCCGTCTTCGCGGCCGCGCGCGAAAGTTCCAGTGAGTCTCCGGTGATGTCGGCGATGTCCTGCACCTCGGGACGCTGGTAATTATGGGCCAGGATGATTGCGTTCAGGTCTTTTTTAAGCTTGAGAATCTTCTCGCGGAGAGCGTTGCTATTTGTCTTCTGTGCTGTCATAGGTACGTGATAATACCGGCAATCGCGGGGGCTTGTCAAATGAAAATTGGAACGCAGAGGGCATAGCGCGCCCGAAAGGCTTTTCTGTTGCGTGAGGCGACGATTTCGGGTATTCTGTCTTAAATGGCTGAGGGGCAAAAATTCAAATCCGGATTCATCTCGATCATCGGCAGGCCGAACGTGGGCAAGTCCACGCTCCTGAATTCGCTTTTAGGCGAGAAGATCGCGATCATTTCCGACAAACCGCAGACGACGCGGAACCGCATTTT